>JAKEFK010000107.1 GCA_022616075.1 bacterium | reverse complement strand
GCAAATTGGAGGAGTTCAACAGGCTCTTACTTGGTAAAGACCACACCAGCTTTGAAGCGGCCGATGTTCCCCGGAACATTCAATACGTGATCACTCTGGATTCCGACACGATCTTGCCACGCGGAGCCGCGCGAAAGCTAATCGGCATTCTCTCTCATCCTTTGAACCGCCCGCTGATCGATCGCGATGCAAGAAAGGTCGTGAAAGGATATGGCATCTTGCAACCACGCGTCAGTCACACGCTGAGAAGCGCAAATACAAGTCTGTTTGCGAGAGCTTTTAGCGGACCTGCCGGCATCGATCCTTATACAAGAGCTGTTTCTGATGTTTATCAGGACCTATTCGGCGAAGGCAGTTTTATCGGTAAAGGGATTTACGATCTGCGCGCGTTTCATGACACTCTGGACGAGCGATTTCCTGAAAATACGTTGCTGAGTCACGACCTTGTGGAAGGCGCATTCGCCCGGACCGGTCTTGTCAGCGACATCGAATTGTTTGACGATCATCCATCCGATTACACGTCTTACAGTTTGCGCCATCACAGGTGGGTTCGCGGGGATTGGCAGGCGGCTTTCTGGTTATACGATTCATTCTTCTCAAAAGAGCGGAATTCTATTTCCGGATTGAACGCGTGGAAATTGATCGATAATCTTCGCAGGAGTCTCGTATCTCCTGCAGTTTTAGTCCTCTTTCTTTTAGGCTGGACCCTCTTGCCGGGCAGTTCTCTGTTCTGGACCTTTTTTTCAGCTGTGGTTTTAGCTGCTCCCATTTTAGTTCCGCTAACCGGTCTGTTTATGGGCAGTTTCAAAGGCGTTCCCTTTATCGATCATCTGAGAAACGTCCGGGCTTCACTGTCCATCGCCTTCACTCACGTTCTTCTGGCCATTACATTTCTTGCCAATGATGCTCTTCTGCACCTGGATGCAATCGTTCGCACGGTCTTCCGCATCGTTCAGAGAAAAAAGCTTCTGGAGTGGACAACAGCCGCACAGGCCGAACGGTCCCGAAGCAAAGGTCTGGCCGGATACCACAGGAGAATGTGGGGCTCCCTTGCTCTCACTGCTGTGACTTCCCTATTGATCCTTGAGGCGAGATCAGATGTCTGGAATGTTTCCGCGCCCGTTCTTGTATTCTGGATGTTTACCCCTACGATCGCCTGGTTGACCGGTCTCACTGTTCATGTTCGCGTAAGAGAGATCCCGCAAAACACACGCTATGTCCTGCGCTCCTATGCCCGCGAGTGCTGGCGGTACTTCGAGACGTTTGTGAATGAACAAAATCAATGGCTCCCCAGCGATAATTTCCAGCAGGATCCCGCAGAGTTGATTGCGCATCGGACTTCTCCCACCAATGTCGGGTTTGCATTGCTGGCTAATATTTCTGCTTTCGATTTCGGCTACATTGGAGTTACGGATTTTGTCCAACGCACGGAATTGACACTCGCCACACTGACTCGTTTGAGCACCTTCAATGGACACCTCTTTAACTGGTACGACACGATCACATTGAAACCGCTCGAGCCGCGGTACGTATCAACGGTCGACAGCGGAAATCTGGCAAGCGCGCTGCTTACTTTGCGGCAATTTGTTCTTAAAGATCAGGAACTTTTTTCGCCTCCACGCAAACGATTGGAAGGAATTGCTGATGATTTGACAGGATTCCTCAACTGGGCAAGAGCTCGAAAGCCTTCCGTTACAGCAACAACCATTTCGGAAGTTCAAACGATTCGGAGAGAAGTGCGAAGGTTCCTAAAAAATCCCTTTTCTGAAATTTCTGAAGAAGATTTGCTCATCTGGCTGCAAAAAGTTTTATCCCAGTTAACACAAGTCGGTTTGATGGATTCCGAATGCGAATACTGGTTGGACTCTGCTAAAAAGACCGTGGCCAGCCATCTTGCGGATTTCGAAAGACCGCAGGATTTGAGACAACGGCTCCGATCAATCGCGCGAGAAGCGGAAACACTTGTTCAGGAAATGGATTTTCGTTTTCTTTATGACGAAGATCGCGGATTGTTTTCCATTGGTTTTAACGTGACCAACGGAAGATTGGATCCTTCTTATTATGATTTGTTCGCTTCGGAATCCAGACTTACAAGTTTTGTTGCGATCGCAAAAGGGGATGTTCCGCAATCGCACTGGTTCCGGATGAGTCGGACAATGACTGCGCGCGGTCCTCATCGATTGATGGCTTCCTGGAGCGGCTCGATGTTTGAATACCTGATGCCTTTGCTCTTTATTCGCAATGAAAGCGCCACACTGTGGGACTATACCTATGAAAAAGCTGTAAAGGCTCACAAGACATACGGGCATTTGAAGGGGGTGCCCTGGGGGGTTTCCGAGTCCGCTTATAACCGTCGTGATGCCTCAATGAATTATCAGTACGGGCCATTCGGAGTCCCCTGGCTTGGCCTCAAACGCGAGTTGGAAGCAGATCTGGTCGTTGCACCATACGCAACTTTTCTTGCAGCCATGGTCACTCCCATGGCGGCGCACAGGAATCTGGAACATCTAGAGAAAATGGGCGCGCACGGGAGGTTTGGGTTTTTCGAATCGATCGACTTCACACCGGAACGCGTCCCGGAAGGATCACGGTCTGCAATCGTAAGAACATTCATGGCTCATCATCTCGGAATGTCCTTCGTTGCTCTGAACAACGTTCTTCATGATCGGATCATGCAGGAACGGTTTCATTTGGATCCTTCCATCCAGGCAATTGATTTGCTGGTTCAGGAAAGAATGCCCGCGACCGCCGGACTCGGCCAAACAAAAACTGTTGATGAACGTCCCCAGTTGTTCGGGATTCAGGAACCGGCGGTTGCAAGAGAGTTTCATACACCTTATCTCTCACCTCCGCGAACTCAAATTCTTTCGAACGGAAGATATAGCATCATGATGTCCACCAGCGGCTCAGGCTACAGTGAATGGAACGGAATCCGGGTGAATCACTGGCGCGAGGATCCTACTTGCGATGCCACAGGCACATACTTCTATTTAAAAGATCGAACCGCAGGAACGATCTGGTCTGCGGGATTTCAGCCGGTAAGAAAACTTCCGGCCGGATACAACGTCAGTTTCTCCGAAGACCGGATCGAATTCAGGAGAAGAGATGGCGCGATTGAAACTCACTATGACATCGTAGTGTCACCGGATGAAAATGCGGAGGTCCGGCGTCTGACAATTGTAAATACAAGCTCGACGCCGCACGAAATTGAAATCACAAGCTACAACGAAATCATTCTGACACTGGCAGCAAACGATCTCGCGCATCGAACTTTCAGCAATCTGTTTGTACAGACGGAATTTGTTCCTGAGCTGGGAGCGCTCATTGCCAGACGCGCAACCGATTCAAGAAATAAGACCGAACTATGGGCCGGTCATCTGGTTACTCTTGAAAAAGAGAATGGTCGAAGTGACTTGCAATTTGAAACCGATCGAAGCCGTTTTCTTGGACGCAATAACTCCGTAGAAAACCCGCAGGCGCTTCGCCGGGAGGAACCTCTATCGGGAACCACAGGCGCAGTTCTCGATCCCATCTTCAGTCTGCGGCGCGTATTGAAAATTGCGCCTTACAGCCGGGAGGTGCTTGCTTATATAACGATGGTCGGAAACAACCGTGAAGAAGTGATTTCGCTGATCCATCGGTATCGCGAGTTTCGTTCTGTTTCGCGTGTTTTTGAACTGGCGTCCGCTCATGCACAGGTGATGCTGCATCAACTTTCATTGAACCGCGAAGATGCAGATCTGTATCAAAGACTCGCCGGTCGAATTGTTTTTTCGACTCCTTCTTTGCGTCCGCGACCCTCCGTTCTGGAACGGAATAAGAAAACACAATCAGCGCTTTGGCAATTTGGAATTTCCGGAGATCTACCTGTCTGTTTGGTGCGCGTAGAAGAACAAAACGATCTTCCGATCGTTCGCCAGGTTCTTCAGGCTCATGAATACTGGCGGATGAAAGGTCTGGTTGTGGATCTGGTGATTCTGAATGAGTTTCCCACGAGTTATTTTCAGGATTTGCAAGACGAGCTTCACATGCTCATTCGGAGCAGTTCGGCGCGCGAGCTATTGAACGTATCCGGCGGAGTGTTTGTCTTGCGGCTGGATTTGCTGAATGAAGAAGACCGGGTCCTTTTACGCACTGTGGCGCGCGCAGAGATTCATGCGCAGCGTGGAAGTCTCGCGCGGCAGATGTTGCGCTCCGATGAAAAGGAGGCGCTCCCCGGACCGCATGTGGTCAGATCCATGTTTCCGATGGAGGATCCGCCTTACAACATCCCTGAATCGGAGTTAATACTTGCGAATGACTTTGGCGGATTCACACCGGATCAAAAAGAATACAAAATCCGTTTGAAACCAAATCAATCGACTCCTGCTCCATGGATTAACGTTATCAGTAACCCGGAGTTTGGGTGTCAGATCAGCGAAAAAGGAGCAGGAATGACCTGGTCGGTCAACAGCCGGGAGAACCGATTGACCCCGTTCTCCAACGATCCTGTTTCCGATCCGGTCGATTCCACCATATATATAAGGGACGAAGAAACGGGACGATTCTGGTCAGTGACACCGGAGCCGCTTCCCGGAAACGGAAAATACGAGATCGCACACGGCGCCGGTTACACGACCTTCGAAACCGGAAGTTACGGGCTTGAGCATAAGTTCATCGTTTCTGTTCCCGTTGAAGATCCGGTAAAAATTCTCCGTTTAACCATTCGAAATCAGACAAGACGAACACGGGAGCTCTCCGCAACTTTTTATGCCGAGATGGTGCTGGGAACGTATAAAGAACGAACTGCACATTATGTAAATAGTTCCGTTGACAGTAAGACCGGAGCTCTGCTGTTTCGCAATCCCTATAACAATGAGTTTGCGGAACGGATCGCTTTTGCATCGGTAAACGATGAAGGACGAACCATCACTGCGGATCGAAATGAATTTCTTGGTCCGTGCGGATCCGTAAAAGATCCTGCCGCTTTACGCCGTGAAAATCTTTCCGGCCGGACCGGCCCGGGATTGGATCCGTGCGCCGCAATTCAAAGCAGGATCTCTTTGCGGCCATTCTCAGAACACACGTTCCTGTTTTTGCTTGGTGAAGGAACAGATTTGAACCAGGTGCGCACATTGGTGAAACGCTACAGCAATGCTGCGGACGTTGAAAACGCTCTTGTAGAAGTGCGCAATTTCTGGGATGAAACGTTGGCTGCAATTCAAGTGGAAACACCGGATCCTTCATTGAACGTTTTGATGAATCGCTGGCTTCTTTACCAGGCCTTATCGTGCCGGTTCTGGTCTCGCTCGGCCCTGTATCAAAGTAGCGGCGCGTACGGATTCCGGGATCAGCTTCAAGATGCGCTTGCTCTCGCTTATGCGCGCCCTGATTTGTTGGAAACACACTTGTTGCGCGCCGCCGCGCACCAGTTTGAAGAAGGGGATGTGCAACATTGGTGGCATCCCCCCACCGGCAAAGGCGTACGAACGCGAATCTCTGATGATCTGCTCTGGCTCCCCTACTGCACCGCATTTTATTGCTCTCTCACCGGAAATCTAAATGTTCTGGATGAAAGGATTCCTTATTTGAAAGGAAAAATCCTGGAACCGCTGGAAAGCGAAGAATATTTCGAACCGCAGACTTCTGAAGAAGAGGGTTCTTTATTTGAACATTGTCTTCGGGCAATTGACCGCAGTTTACGTTTCGGCCGGCATGAGCTTCCATTGATCGGTTCGGGCGATTGGAATGATGGCTTCAGCCGTGTTGGTATTCAGGAGCGCGGAGAAAGCGTCTGGCTCGGATGGTTTCTGATTAAAATCCTGAACGACTTTGGGTTTCTCTGTGAAAAACGCGGAGAGATTCAAAAAGCGCAAGCCTATAAAGAACAGGCTCAAAAGTTAAGAGCTACAATCCATTACGCGGCATGGGATGGCCAATGGTTTCTTCGTAGTTTTCATGATGACGGAACTGTTATGGGGTCTGCTGATAGTGTAGAGAGTCGGATCGATTCCATTGCGCAGAGCTGGTCGATTCTCTCCGGCGCGGGAGATCCTGAAAAATCACAGCAAGCGATGCAGTCCGTGGAACGGCTTTTGTTTCTGAAGGACCAACAACTTGCGTTGTTGTTTACTCCCCCATTTGGCAGTACCGCGTTTGATCCCGGTTACATTCGTGATTACCCCCCCGGTATTCGGGAAAACGGCGGCCAGTATAATCACGCAGTGACCTGGTTGATTGCCGCATATTGTCAAATTGGATTTCCGGATAAAGCATATGAATTGTTTCAGACTGTAAATCCAATCAAGCGAACCGATAACTTCGACAAAGCGTGGCAGTACAGGTTGGAGCCCTATGCTGTTGCGGCTGATATTTATTCACATCCTAATCACATTGGGCGTGGCGGATGGTCCTGGTATACCGGCTCCGCAGCATGGCTCTACCGGGCATGTTTGGAATACATACTCGGATTTCGCCTGCAGGGAGAATCGTTTTCGGTTCAGCCAGCGCTTCCATCGGATTGGCCCGGCTACCGTATGAGATTTCGCAACGGCGACAGAGTGTATGAAATTGCGGTGGAAAGAAAGGGGACCAAACTGTCAGTAAAGATCGATGGTGAGGAGAGTTCCACACAGACCCTCCGCGCCGGACAAAAACATCCACATCCAGTCACATCTTGACAACTGCCAAATCAGTCATAGTTTCCAATCTGATATGCCCAATTTGTGTCATTAGCCCATCATTCAAGGCGGGCTACTCCCCGGCCCGCTTCTATTTCGAGCCGCCGAGCCTGGAGGCTCAATTTTGGAAGTTGCCTCCAGGCTCGTTTCTCACTCTTGCTCATAACTCATCACTTTGGCAGTATTACCGTACTTTCACCACTACTGAATTTGATCCATTTGGTGTTCAATTTCGTTTGAGAGATGTGAGGTATGGTTCGTAGCGCGTTTTCAGATTTCCGTTTAACCCGATTGCTTTTCGAATCGAAGCTTCACCCTGCATCGAACGGTTCTGCAGCAATTCCAGCATTCCTCGAATGGCGTACGCTTCAGCAAGTTGAGAGTTTAATCCAATCGCCTTCTCAACCTCCCTGAAACCCAGATCGATTTCAGTCGCTCCATTTCGCCCGCGATTCAAAAGTGAATACGCCTGCCAGTAGAAGCTCTCCGCTTTCCCCTGCCGCGCTTCGGCGAATTCAGGATAGAGTTCCAAAGCCTTATCAAAGCGGGAGTGTGCCAGTTTTAAATTCCGATACGGATCTTTGCCGGAACGAATCTCATCCCGCGCGGCAATGATGTATAGATTTCCGTACGTGAGATGCGGCTCAGGCCGGTTTGGATTAATTCGTATTGCAGTGTCGTGAGCTTCTATCGCTTCGGAAAGGACATTATTCAATGACTTCTTTTGTTGGTAAAGGAACAGTGCTTTGTCGGTCAGGATGCTCGCAAGATTCACGCGCCCGACATCAAACGAGGGATTGATCTGGTTCGCTTTCCGGCTGTTTTCAAGCGCCTGCTCCAAAGAAACTTCCGCATCGAGTCCGGCTTTCATTTCATATTGAGATCGGACGGAGTAACCGGCGGATAGCGAATCGAAAGCCATCGCATTCTGAGGATTCCTTGCGATTGCCTTGCGTGACATTTGTATAACAAGGTCCGTGGATTGGGTGGGATTCAAACCATGACCGATCTCATACAGTGCTTTGTTTGTGTAAACGCTGCCGAGATTGATGAAGATTGCCGGAAGGCCTGGATTGATATCAGAGGCTTTATGATAACTCTTTCCTGCTTCATCCAGAGAGGAGCGTGGATCCAGACCGCGCATCATTTCAAATTGTGCTTTCAGGAAAAATGCAGATCCGAGGTTGTTGTGGTTGTAGGCGAGGTTCTGGTTCAAGCTTAGTGCCTTTCGATAATAACCGATCGATGCGTCCACCGATTGGCGTGGATCCTGTCCCCGCATCAAATCAACTTTGCCTGTAAAAATCGCTACTCTCCCCAGTCCTTCGAGTGCGGCAATCAAACTCGGATTGATTTGAAGAGCGGCTTTGTATTCCGTTGCCGCCTGTTTCAAGGATGTGGCCGGATTCATTCCGTGATTGATCTCGTATTCGGCCTGGATTTCATAAGCCGTGCCGATCATGCGCCTGGATTTTTCATCTTTTGAATTCAAACCCGATGCATGTTGCGATGCTACAATCGCTTTCTGCAAAGCAGGACGCGGATCTTCCCCTTTCGGAATCTGGAATTCCGCCCATCGCAAATGGGCAGCCGCAGCGCCGTTGAAAGAGTCCACCATTTCAGGATCGGCGATGGAAGCTTTTTTGCACGCGGTCAGCGCATCCTCATACGCTTTTTCCGGAGAGGCGCCGGTCTGATACGTTTGCAGCGTCATGATTTCCACTTGCAACCCGCAGTTCTGTAAATACACTTCAGCGTCACTGCTGGCTTTACTGGAAGCTTCAGCGTAGGCAGCCTGCGCTTTTTCGTAGTTTGCCATTGCCTCTTCGTTCCTGCCCTCATCCCGCCGCAAGTTCCCAATCGCAAGGTAGGAATCACCAATTAACTTTCTGGCTTCGTACAACCAGGGAAACTTTCGGAGACTCTCCATTGCTTTCTGTTGGGTTTCCTCGTTTTTCTTTTCCAGGTACGCCACAACCGCCTCTCCGTATTTACCGGATTCTCCAGCAGCCGCCTCACCCTGCCGGAGCCAGCCCAAAGCGGGATCGCGAAGTGCCTTCTCGATTTCCCTCTTACGGGTTTCCCTTTGCTCTGCGTTTGGAATTCTTTCAAGGCTTTGCAGCTCCTGTCTGTACAACATGGCCTTTGCGAGTCCGAGCGCGTACGCGACCTCAGGAGCGTTGTAATCGTAAGTGTCCCACGCCTGTCGAAGGTATTTTTCTGCTTCAGCATACCTGCGTAGCGCCAGATGTCCGCGACCGAGCGCGTAGTGGCCGGGACCCAACGCGGCTTTCGTTTCGCTTTTCATGCGTTGTACAATAGCTTTCAGCCGCAGCTCCGCCGCCGCTTCTTCTTTCCGAACGTCATGCAGAGGAGATGTATACATGTGGCGGAGCGTCTGCTCCAGATATTTCACCTCCTGACCAAACTCTGTTGCATAACGGATTTTCTCGCGCGAAATCAACCACGTCCGGATCGCGAAGCCTGCCGACAAGAGGATTACGATGAGTGCTGCTGCGAATAGAATCGAGACGGTTCGGTGTTTTTTTGCTTTTCGGATCGTTCGCGAAGTCCACGTAACCGGAGTTCCGAGGATCGGTTCCCCATCCAAAAATCTGCCGAGATCTTCAGACAATGCTTTCGCCGATTCATAACGCTGCGACCGATCTTTTTCCAGGCACTTCATGAGAATCGTATTGATTTCATCGGGTACAAACGGATTCATCTTACGGGCTGGCTGCGGTTCTTCTTCGATGACTTTGATAAAGACTTCCACAACCTGTCCTTCGAAGGGTTGATGCCCGGTGAACAGCTCGTAAAAGGTTGCTCCGATGCTGTAAATATCACTGCGACCATCGACCTGATGCACATGTCCCAGCGCCTGTTCGGGTGACATATAAAAAGGAGTTCCGTGCACGGAGCCGGAACGGGATTCATCGGGCTTTGTGGTGTCACGGACAAGACCAAAATCCAGAATGGTTGGTCGCATTTGTCCATCGGCAGTTCGTTCCAGTAAAATGTTCGATGGTTTGATATCGCGATGCACCAGGCCGCTCTGATGCGCAACATGAATTGCTTCGGCTACTCGCTTCATCAAACGCGCCTTTTCCTGTATATTGAGCGCCGCGGCCCGTTCAAAGGGCTCTCCTTCCACGTAGTGCATCGCTATATAGAGCCTTCCTTCTGCCTGTCCGAAATCAAAGATCTTGCATATGCAATCGTCCTCGACTTTCGCCTGTGCCTGCGCCTCGCGGAGCAAACGTCGCTCCAATTCGGGGTTATCCGTCAGCACAAATTTGAGAGCGACTGAACGATGCAAAACCAGATCGTACGCTTTGTAGATCTTTCCCATTCCGCCGATCCCGATCAGAGAATCGATTCTGTAACGATCGGCAAAAACAAAGGGAAAAGATTCCGCCGTATACTCTTGCATGGGTAGCTGTGAACTTCCTCTTGTTATAACAGCAATTCCCGCCAAATGAAATGCAGCCGGTCTGGCGATAGTGATCCAGGCAATTTTTTTCTAGTCTTGGCATCCCGGCGTCCTGGCGGTTTATTATTGGAGAGTTATGCGCAGATCAAAACTTTTAATTGCCATCCTCCTTTTTTCAATTGTTTTTCAACTCGGAGCGGAAGATGAAAAATCATTCGCTTTCGTTGTCGTAGGAGACACTGGATGTGGATGCTCCGGTCAAGAAGCCGTTGCGATCAGAATGCTGCAGTGGCATCTCGAAAAACCGTACACTACCGTGTTGATGCTAGGTGACAATATTTATGGCAGGGACAGCCGGAAGAGAGGCGGCAGCCATCTATTGTTCAGAGAACGTTTCGACCAGTATTATGAGCCGCTCATAAAACGAGGCGTGAAATTTTATGCGGTTCTGGGCAATCATGATCTGGAGACAAGTTCCGGTCGTGAAGAAATTACGGATCGCTCTCGTTTTAATATTCTTGGAAAGCGCGGCTATTATTCCTTCACACCTGAAATTCAAATTGATGGACGTCCTTTAATTTCATTTATAGCTTTGAATTCCACAAGTCTGGACAACGATCCTGATCAGGTTGCCTGGCTCGGAAGAACACTGGCGGAGGAAGAGGCAATCTGGAAAATCCCTTTCTTTCATCACCCCATCTATACACCTCCGGGGAAGCATGAAGACGATGTAGAAATCCGGTCGCGAATTGAAAATGTGCTGACGGCCGCCGGCGTCAAGGTAACTTTTGCCGGTCATAACCACTTTTATGCACGAATGAAGCCTCAGAGTGGCGTAATTCACTTTGTGTCAGGTGGCGGTGGTCGAAGCTTAAAAACGCCAATCAAAGATGATAAAACAGCGGAAGCTGTGGAGTCTTATCATTTTCTTTACATCGAGGCGCATCCCGATACGCTCAACTTCTGGGCGGTACCCCCCACCGGCGCTCCGTTCGATACGGGATCGATTCCTGTAAATTCGGAATCATAATGGCGCAAGACTATGCTTTCAATTCATATTTTAACAACGCGTCAAAGAATAAGATCTTCCATGCGAAGAAGCCCGCGATCAGGGGCGCTCTCCTTTTGTTTTTCATCATTGCCGCATTTATTGTCTTAAAAACGATTCGTGACGCTCTGTTCTTGAGTATCTATCCTGCGCGTCTACTTCCACGGTACATGGCATGGAATACGGTAGTCAGCTCAGCCGTGGCTTTTTCACTCTTGCACATTTACAAATTCGTTTCGCTTCGCCGGCTTCTTCAAGCTGCCTTGCTCCTGTTTTTTGTGTCGGTCCTTCTTGTCTGGGAAGGCTTGCCGGGACACATTCATGTGAAACCAACTACTTTTTACGTCTGGATCGGAGTGTATGGCACGATCATCACAGTGCAGGGGTGGTCCCTGGTTTCAACTCAGTTATCCGCAAGGCAGGCAAAACGAACCCTCGGATTCATCGGAGGCGGGGCGATCCTGGGAGGCATAGCAGGCGGCATGCTTGCGCGCACTCTGGTGGAAGAGTGGGGACTGCAATCGCTATTTCCCTGCGCCGCGATGTTGATTGCGGTGGCATTCTTCTCCTGTCCTGCCGCCTCCGGTTCGCTGACAGAATCCACACCACCCGCAACTCCAGCGACACGCGATAAGACAAAGAGAAGGATCAGGTATGCTTTGCTGTTATTGGTGATCCTTGCCATCAGCACCATCGTATCTACTTTTCTTGATTTTCAGTTTAAGGCTTACACCCAGCGTGAATACCAGACGGAAAAAGCCCTCGGTTATTTTATTGGATCCTTTTATGCTGTGCTGGGCGTTGCGAGCTTCATTTTTCAACTGTTTATCACACCTTTTCTGTTAAAACGTCTGGGATTGGCAGCCGGCATGGCTGCCATGCCTTTGCTGTTGTTACTGGGTAGCTCCGCTGTGTACTGGCGTAAAAGTTTTGCCGCCATGGTGACCTTGAGGGGATCCGAAGAGTTGCTGCGACATTCGCTGGACCGTTCCTCGTTTGAAGCGCTACTGATGGCGATCCCTGCCCATCAAAAAATTAGATTGAAATCATTAGTAGAAACGATCGGAAACCGCGCGGCGGAACTCATCGGTTGTCTGGTGTTGATCTGGCTTTTTACCGGCGGCAATCTGCCACTCACGACTTTAACAGTCTTTAACATGGGGTTGACCTTTCTCTGGTTTGTTTGCGCACTGTGGCTGGGATTGCAAAAGTATCCGAAATTGCTTCGGGAAGAATTGCGCAGAGAAGAAGTGGACCTGGAAACGGTCCGCGAAAATCTACTGTCAAACGAGTTCTATCGCATGCTTCCCGCCCTGTTGCGCAACGCAAAGAAAGATACCGTATTGAGCATTCTGGATCTACTGGAGGCAAGCGAGAAAAATTGGATTGGCCGCTATCTGACCTCCATAGACAGCCCCGATCCGAAAGTGCGTTTGAAAACGCTTCACCTTCTGTTTTTTCAAAAGGCTGATATGCGATACAAGGTGAAACGCTTGACGACCGATCCGGATCCGAAGGTTCGCGCGGAAGCGATTCATTATGTTTGCGTGAGGTCCCGTTCTCCCAGGCAATTTGTGAATAAGTTTCAGAAAGATGAAGACCTGGCTGTGCGCATCGCGACATGCGCGCCAGGACTGAAAGCAGGTTCGGAAACCGAACGTGAAGAACTGGAGAGATTATTCAAGAGAGCCGAAGAAGAAGGACAGGAAATTGCTCTCCAGGAAATTGCCCATGTCATTCAATTTGTGGCTCCAAACGATTTCACCGTGAGCATTTACAAACGTCTGCTGTCGAATTCAGCGCTTGAAGTCAGGAAGGCTGCTTTACGGAGCCTCGGTTACACGAAACCGCAAATTTTGATTCCAATTCTACTAAAACTTACACGCGTCCCGGCGCTCAAAGCAGACGTGCGCGCAACCCTGGCAAAGTTCGGCAAAATGCTGATTCCTTACCTGGAGGAAATCATTTTGAATCCAGGTGAATCGATTCCACGCAGAAAACTTAGTTTGAAAATTGCAGCAGATGTTGGTGGAGTTGCCATCCTGGATTCAGTGCTTAAGGTGGCCAGAGATCCCAGTATTTCGCTCCGTTTTTCAGCTTTGAAAACACTGAACTATTTTCGCAAAAATGGAATCCTGAAGTCAGATCACCCTGCTCTTCTGCCCCTCATTTACCGGGAGATATCGCTATTAGAATCGGATGTGAAGCGCGCTTTGCAGTTCCAACCCCAACAGGATCGACTGATGTCAACGCTTTTCAAACAAAGGATCGTTTGGACCTATGAACGCGTTTTTCGCGCATTGGGCCTGATTCTACCTTGGGACGCGGTATACCATGCCTACCACGGCTGGATCAGCGGAGACAGCCGCAAGCGAGATGCGGCGCTGGAATTCATCGAACAAACGCTGCCACCTGAATTGCGGGACCGGTTGCTCCCAATGCTGGAAAATGTCGAAGACGAATTGCCTCCGGAAAATGGCAGGTCAGATCGTATCCATGCATTCACTTCGGTGCTGGAGGAAAAAGATCCTTTGCTGATTTCGGCAGCAATTCCGGAAATCGATGAAAAAGAATTTGAGCAGTGGGGGCCGGCGATCCAAAAACTGCAGGATGAGCTGCAAAATCCCTTGATTGAGGAGACATTACACAGGAGATTTGAAAGTATGGAGAATAAAGAGAAGCGGCCAATGACGACGATCGAAAAAATGGAAAATCTCTCCAAAATCGATCTGTTTTCAAGACTTTCCCCATCGGAACTTCTTCTTCTTAGCGAAGGAGCAACGGAAGTGGAATTTGAAGCAGACCATGTTATCTACAAGGAAGGGGATCCCGCACAAGAGATTTTTAACTTGATCCGCGGCAGTGTGGAATTACTGCGCGGCGGGGAATCGATCTGCACGGTTGTGCAGGGAGAAAGTTTTGGAACGCTGGAAGTCTTAAGCAACAAGAATCGGATGTCCACCACTGTTGCCATTGAAAAATCGCAATGCCTCAGGATCCAGGGGGATACATTGTGGGAAATTATGGAAGATTACACTCCGGTATGTCACGGAATCATAGAAGTCCTTGTGCAACAGATTGAAAATCTCACGGACAAGCTAAGTGTTAAAAGTGAAAAGGTTGAAGAGGTTAAAGGTGCTTAGTAAAAACACTTTGAGCGCTTTAAACTTCTTGAACCCTATGGAACTTTGAATGGGGCATGTTTCCAACCAAATGCACGTCATTCCATTCATTACAACGAGGGGTTTGGAGTCCTGGTAGCGCCGAGGACCACCCCTTCTTTGTACCCTGCGTGACGGCCCAATCCAGCAACTATCGATACAGAAAGGAGAATCCGGGAAGTAGTCTTTGGGGTTGGCGCAAATCACAAATATTTAGGAGGAAGTAGGATGAGTAAGAAGTTTGGATTTTTAATACTTGTATTATCGTTGGCAAGCTTGATCGCCATCGGATGCAACAAAAGCACTGACCAGGCCTATAACGAAAAGGAAGCGGAGCAGCCGGCAACGACAGAAGACACGATTGATATGGCCGACGCGGAAATCACTGCTTCAGTAAAAGCAAAGCTCATGATGGACGAAAATGTCGCAGCCAGACACGTTGAGGTAGAGACAGAAAACGGGATCGTGACTCTTCGCGGGACAGTTGTAACTCAAAGCGAAGCGGATCGCGCTATGGAACTGGCTAAATCCGCTGAGGGAGTGCGGCTGGTGCATTCGTACTTGAAAACGGATACCGCTCATAGTGATCTCGAAGATACCAAGTCTGATCTGAAAGAGAAAACCGCTGAGCTGGGGGACAAAGCAGAAGACGCAATAGAGGACGCAGAAGATGCCATTGAAACCGGCGTAAAAGAGGCCGGTGACGTTGGTAGTGATGCCGCCATCACTGCTCAGATCAAATGGAAATTAGCAAAAGACAAACTCGTTCAAGCCGCGGACATTGACGTAGATACAAAGGATCGCCGCGTGACCTTAACCGGAACAGTTTCGAGCAATGCAGAAGCTCAAAGAGCGGTCAAGATTGCAAAAAGTGTGGAGGATGTAGCTGCAGTGGATTCTAATTTAAAAATACATAATTAAACGGACTCCTCATCATCCTGAACTGCAGCAAAAGATCGTCTTTGCGTTGCGCGTCAACGTGTCTGTCGCGTCAGTTGACGCGGAGACGCGTCGACGCGCCAACGCGAAGACGCTTTGCTCCCCTTTCTGAAAAAAATGGGGCAGACCCAGAAAGTCTGCCCCTTTTTATTTCACCACGGACTCACGGAGAACACTGAGAAATAAAACATCTAATAAATCGTTCCTCCGTGCGCTCCGTGCCTCCGTGGTGAATTCTATCGTCGAGAACGTAATAGACTCTCTGACTTCTCTCTTTGTGGTTCTACAACAATCCTATTCCACTCCTGACAGCACCCCCGTCTAAGGAAGCTTAGTATTCAGTCTGTTATGGAAACCAAACAAGAGATCATCGGCATGTTAAAGGGTCTATTTACTGTTTGCCGGACCAGCGAGGTTGGTTATCGCGCGGCGGCCGAAGCAATGGAAGGAAACACAACGCGGGAACTGTTGAAAAGCTATGCGGATCAGCGCAGGGAATTCGCGGAAGAATTACGGGGAGAAATATGGTTTCACTCCGACCACGATTTTCGGGCGGATCCTCCGATAGATTCATGGAAAGAGATCTATCAAGCCATTCAAGACGGAAATCAGGAAGAAATTATTCACGCGTGTGAGCGCGCTGAAGGGGCGATGCTGCGAGTTTATAAAAACGCCCTTTCGAAACGAATACCTTGGGACGTCGAGACAGTTCTCGCACATCAATATTCGGATATCAAAAAAGCCTATTACTTCATCAGCGCGCTGGAACTGTTTAGCAATGAATTTGTTGTGTAAGTCCATTTCTATGGCAACCACGGAGGAACCATGGCAAAGATCACAATGACACTTTGTGACGTAGCACCATGTTCGTTAATTGCAGAGCGAGAATTCGAAGTAAATGGGCAAATTGTATACGTGTGCGGCGAAAATTGCTTCGTCAAATTCTGGAGTCGTGAATATAGAAACTGGAAAAACGAACGATACCACATGGAAGCACACTTAGGCAGCGAGGACAATTCCATCGAAGTCAAAAAAACGATTATCAACGAATCCCGCCAAACAAGCGTGGACTTGCAAGTGCTAAGACCCACAAAACATTTGGAAAAATACATTGCAAGGGTGGAACAATGAAAACAACACTGTTTTTAGTAGGACTGGGAGCAGCCGGTGTTTATTTTCTTGACTCGAAAAAAGGGAAAAAACGCCGGGCGCTTTTCACCAAGAATTTCAAGAATGTGTTCGATCAAGCTGGAGACTACTGCAGTGATCTGGCAGATCGAAGCAAACCCTTGATCAGCGAGATCCGTAAACAGAGCAAACCGTTTGCGGATTCTTTCAGTCAGCAAAGTCAAAAGTACGCCAGCCAATTGGGGCATTCGGTGTACGACTATGCAAAAAACGGTCATACCGGTTGGAATCCATCTGCGAGGTTAACGGGCGCCACTGCAGGAGCGCTGGCACTCTACGGAGCAGGTAGGCCTGGATTCGTGGGTGCTCTTCTACGCACACTGAGCCTGGGATTCTTTACCAGAGCACTACTCGCTTCCCATTGAAGATCGTCTTCGCGTTAGCGCGTCGACTCGTCTGCGGGTCAACGGACGGGACAGACGCGTAGACGCGCAACGCAAAGACTCTCTTGCGCGGTCGTTACAAAGGAGAAAAAAATGAAAACTATGATTTTGACCTTGATTCTAGGCATCATGTTCGGATTTTCTTTTGCCTGTAGCACAGCAAAGAACACCGGCGAGGCTGTAAAGGAAGGAACGGAAGAAGTAGCAGAAGAAGTAGGAGATAAGACTGAAGACGTGGCTGAAGAAGTTGGTGACAAAGCAGAGGATGTGGGCCAGGCGGTAAAAGAAACAGCGGAAGAAGCTGGTGAAGAAGTTCAAGATGGCAGCATCACTGCGGCTATCAAAATGAAGTTCGTTAACGACGAGCTCGTTTCGGCATCCCATATTGATGTGGATACGAGCAACGGCCTGGTCACGTTAAACGGAACGGTTGCCAGCAAGGAAGAAGCAATCCGCGCTGTTGAGTTGGCCCAGGAAGTAAGCGGAGTGAAAAACGTTCGCTCAAATCTGATCATTGAAAAAACTCAATAACATCTAATTCACTGCAGAGAACGCGGAGGGTCCACTCGATGTGATACCTTTGAGCGTTCTCTGCGTTGAATCCCTTGAATGCGGACGACTCCGGACTACTATTTACTGTAGAATTTCTCCATGAACACGCCAAACCAGCACCAATTTTCGTATAGTCCGGGAGAATCCCGAGAGTATAGCGACCTTTTCGAGGGTGCGCAGGATCTGGTTTGTACCCTTACGGCCGAGGGACAGATTGTTAGTGCGAATCAGGCTTTTGAGAAGTGGACTGGTTGGGAACGCACCGAGTGGATTGGCAAACGGTTCGAAGGCCTCCTGCATCCGGCTGACGTGACACGTTTTCGGGAACTGATCGGCAAGGCGAATGAGAATGAACAGCCATCGCCCGTAGAAGTCCGACTGCGTTCCAAAACGGGACAGGAAACGCTATTGGAGTGTAACGCTTACCCGATCAGCAAGAACGGTAGTGAAGCGAGAGTAATCATGTTTGGTAAAGATATCGCACAGCGGAAACGCAAAGAAGAAGATTTGTTTGAGTCGGATGCAAAGCTCCGTTCCGTGCTCGAATCGGCGAATGACGCTATCGTATTCATCGGTTCGAACCTGGAAGTTCTTTCCTGGAATCGCGCCGCTCAAGAAATTTTTGGCCACTCGGAAGAAATTGCAAACCGGCCATTTGATGCTCTTCTGGCTGAACCTTATCGCGAAGCTTATCACGCCACGATCAAACAACTACGGGAAGGAGGCGAAAGCCGTCTTCTTGGTAAAACTGTCGAAGTAGGAGGAATCCGGGCCGATGGTTCTGAATTTCCGCTGGAATTGTCTTTAGCGGTCTGGATGTTTCGCGGAAAACCAATATTCGCCGCCATCATCAGAGATATCACGAAACGGAAAAGAGCGGAAGAAGCACTGCAAAAGAAAAACGCGCTTGTTCAGCTGATTCAAGAAATTGCGATCGCATCCAATGAAGCGGTGAGTCCTGAAGATGCAATGCGTTACGCGCTGGACCGGATCTGTTCCTATACAGGCTGGCCCATCGGTCATGTTTATCTTCCGGAAGAGGGAAAGACAGTTTCGACTTCGATATGGTCGGTTAAAGACGAAGAATGCTTTAAGAATTTCCAATCGATTACCAGCGGGACAAGCCTTCCTGAAGAAAGCCTTCCAGGTCTTGTTATTCGAGATAAGAAATCGATCTGGATCAAAGATGTTACCACCTTACCCAATTTTTCCAGGGCATCGGCGGCAGTCAAATGCGGTTTAAAAACGGCCTTCGCCATGCCTGTTTTAAAGGGAACAGAAGTGGCAGCGGTTCTGGAATTCTTTTCTGGCGCTTCGGAAGAAACAGACGTAGAAATGATTCAGGGAATGGAATTGGTGGGAACACAGTTGGGACGCGTTTTTGATCGGAAAAAAGCGGAAGATGAAATCAAACAATCTCGTGAACGTCTTCGCGCTTTGTCTGCACACTTGCAATTTGTGCGCGAACAGGAACGGATTAAGATCGCTCGCGAAGTCCATGATGATTTAGGACAGGTTCTGAGCGCGTTGAGAATGGAGTTATCCCTGCTAAACCAGAATCTGATGGAATCTTCAGACACCGCGCCGCGCCAACAGATTCTACAGGAGCTGGGAACCATGTCTCATCTGGTCGATGATACCATCCGGTCGGTTCGTCGAATCATAACTGAGCTAAGACCGGAAGTGCTGGATCATCTGGATCTATCCTCTGCTTTGGAATGGCAAATCCAGGAGTTTCGAACTCGCACCGGAATCAAAACGAGTTTTTATTCCACTCTTCAGAATTCACCTTTAAATCAGGAAGGAGTAACTGCTTTATTCCGAATTTTGCAGGAAACACTAACGAATGTGAATCGCCATGCGCAAGCCACAGCGCTGCAGGTGAAGTTGATTGATAGCACAGAGTCCATTATTCTAGAAGTGAAAGACAACGGGAGAGGAATCACGGAAGAGGAAACACGAAAGGCCGGCTCCTTTGGTATTTTAGGAATGCGAGAAAGAGTTTTGTTGCTGGGAGGGACTCTTTCGATGATAGGCTCACCAGGGAAAGGCACCACAGTGCGAGTTGAAATCCCTCTTTCCGAAAACCGCTAAAATGATATGGTAAGAATACTGATTGCTGATGATCATGTCTTGATCCGGGAAGGACTAAAAAAGATTCTTAAAACGGCCCCGGAAATGGTGGTCGTTGCTGAAGCCGCTGATGCCCGCGAAGTGATTCAGGCCATCAAGAGTAATGAATTGGATGTTGTCGTGCTGGATATTTCATTACCCGGAAAAAGCGGTCTGGAACTTTTGAAGGACATTAAGCTGGATTATCCAAAGCTTCCCATTTTGATCTTGAGTATGCATCCCGAAGACCGTTTTGCTGTGAGAGCTTTGAAAGCCGGTGCTGCCGGTTACGTTACTAAGGAAAGCGCGGCGGAGGAGTTAATCAAAGCCATTCGCAAAGTGATTCAAGGTAGGAAGCATGTCAGCGCTGCGCTGGCGGAGAAATTAGCATTCAACCTCGAAGCCGATACAGAAAGACCGCCTCATGAAGAGCTTTCCGATCGGGAATATCAAGTGCTCTGCTTGATCGCCGGCGGCAAGACCGTCAGACAGATTTCGGAGGAGCTTTACCTCAGCATGAGTACGGTGAATACATATCGAGCCAGGATCCTCCAGAAAATGAACATGAAAACGGACGCAGAACTCATCCGGTATGCTATTCAAAATCAACTGATCGACTAGTACTTTCCCCTGTCACAAATAAGCGAAACGCTGTTCGATAGCCGGTCAGTTCTGAAAGAATCTTACACTTTCACGCCGGGGACTGTAGAAATACTTGCCTGCCGTTATGACATCGGAACAAAAAGACAACCACGCGAAATTCTTCTATTCTGGGTAAAAAAAGCCCGGAGTTATCAACTCGCTCACAAAATGGAATCCGAACCCGGAGAGACATTCAGTAAACCAGTTCTCTTCAACGCGTCCAGTTATCAGTTTCTGAATATATCAACCGAGCCGAATGGCTCGGGCGGTTTCGTTTTAGATCAGTTTCTATGGTTTGCGCCGGACAGCTCGGTGCATTCTGTAGAATTTCAGCAAGCCTCGGAAGTTTATGAGAACCTCGCCAAATCGCATGAAGTGGTCATCACAGGAGGAGAAAAGGAATTCTTCTATAAGGACGGCCGGATGAAATTCGAATTTTGGCTTGCACAACAGGGGGATCCGCACTGTTGTCCCTCCAATGGAACGGTAACAGGAACGTACAAACTTACAGGCGCGCCAAAATATGACTCCTTTACGAGACGTTATCAAGCTCGCTTCCAAATACTGATCGACCAAATCGAACATCAGCCGCCAACCACACAGCTATCAGTCAACCGCTAATACAGGTTGAATCCCGAAGCATTACCGCCTTTTTAATTCTTGTCGTAAAATTCACTACATGCCGTCGTATGACCACTACAATAATTTTCCGTTCTCTTCGATATGCTGTCATGTTCAGGCCTACATAATATGCGTATGACACCGAGATACAAATGCATACCGAAGCCACGAGTTCCATTAAAGTTCTTATTGCCGATGATCATGAATTGGTGCGCGAAGGTTTAAAAAAAATTCTGAGAACAGCGGCTGACATTGTTGTAGTGGGGGAAGCTCGAAATGGTAATGAAGTTGTGGAACAAGTCAACAATCTGGATCTTGATGTAGTGGTTCTGGATATATCGATGCCGGGAAAGAATGGCTTGGAAGTGCTGAAAGATTTGAAGAGAGAACACCCCAATCTGCCCGTACTGATTCTAACGATCCACCCTGAGGATCGATTTGCAACTCGAGCATTAAAAGCAGGCGCTGCTGGATACATAACAAAGGATGTTGCTGCTGAAGAACTCGTGACTGCTCTTCGAAAAGTTGTTCACATGGGAAAATACGTAAGTCCCTCGCTGGCAGAAAAGTTAGCGTCGAATCTTGAAAATGATGCCGGAGCAGCGCCTCATGAATTGTTATCAGAAAGGGAATATCAGGTGCTTTGCATGATCGGAATGGGCAAAACGACGAAGGAAATTGCCGCGGAGCTTTCCTTAAGTGTAAACACAATTAATACGTACAGGGGCAGAATGCTGAGCAAAATGAAAATGACAAAAGAAGCGGAGTTAATCAGATATGCGCTTCAACATCAACTGGTTGAATAACATTCAAATACTCTGCGCCAGTTGCAGCGATAGTTCTTTGTGACAGTTATTGGAGGAAAAACCATGAATTTCACGGTGCAAAACAAAGGAAAAACTTCCAGGAAACTGGGAGCTTTATTCCTTCTTTCTTGGTTCATCTTTCTGTTGTTCCTCGCTTCGCCTGGGTTTGGCCAAACGGCTACAAGGATTTGCGATCAGCCTCCGGGGCAGCGCACGCGGTTGATCCAGTCATTTGGTCACAGAAGCACATCATTGGTTGGGCCGATCTCCAGTGAAGAAAATTTTGTTGCGTTATTCTCGCAAGATAAATTTCTTCGTGATTTCCGGGAAGTGCTGAGACAGGCATGTCTGGAAAATTACGAATCGGACATTTTGAGTGCCATACGCGGCGATGTGAGTGAAACAACGATCACCTCTGGAACCGAAATCAAATGGGTTGCGGGGCGCCGCGGCGGGCGAGTCAAAGTCGTTGGTCCGGCGCGCTATGTCGGTACCAGGCCTGCTGAAGCTTATCAGTTTGAAGCAAAATTAGGCGATAACATTTACACATTCGCGGCTCCCAAAGTATGCGGCAACATTCTGTTGCTCGATGTAAGGCCGGCTCCTGCCCCGCCCGAACCGCCACCTCCACCTGAACCACCGCCACCGCCGCCACCACCGCCGCCGCCAGCTTGTGTGTTGACGATGACCACAGTGGAAACCGGCAGATGCACGACTGTGGAACTGCGGAGCGATGTTGCCGGAGCGTTGGAAGTCCAACGTGATGGTGCTCCTTTAGCAGGTGTAGATGTACCAGCTCGATTGAATGCAAACGAAGCGGTTACGCTGCGCCTTTGTGAAGAGGGTCATTACACTGCAAGACTCACAGCGGAGAATGGCGCGGTTTGCGATGCAGCAACCGATATCATCCGTGAAGCAGCTCAATGGGGTCCGTTCGTATCTGGTTTCTTCGGAAAACAACGCCGAGTGAATGAAGAATTCAACTCCGGATGCGATTCCCTTGTGGGAATTGAAGGCGGATACGGTTTCTACGTAACGGAACAATTTGAAATCGCCCCCGCAGCTGGTGTCAGGATCATTGCAGATGACGATGAAGATGAAGTTCTTGATAGAGCCAGCATCTTCGCGGAAGTTGAGTTTAACTATCACTGGTCTCGAGCGATGATCGGCGGCGGGGTCGGTGTTTGGGATATCACAGATGATCTAGGTCGGGACGGATCCATCCTTGGTCAGTTTGGGGTCCATCTGACTGAAGGATCCTCTGTAAGAGTAACCTGGCTAAATCAAGGCAGGATATTCTTTGATGATCTCGACGATATCGGAAACAACTACATGATCTGGACCGGACTGAGATTCCAGTTCGGACTCGATTAGGGAATATTTCCGCTCCAAGAAGCGCTCCACTCGCCGGCAGGCCAATGCCTGCCGGCAAGCTGGAGCTACCTACCATTACATTTCAGATAAACCGCAAAGACGCCAAGTCGCCAAGGTCAAATGAGAATTTTAATTTTCGTATCTTGGCGTTCTTTGGCGACTTGGCAGTTTAATTTACGTTTAGATTGGAACGAGAACGATTTTGCCATAACTACCAGGTTGCATCGCGATCTCATGAGCCTGAGCAGCGTTTGATAACGGAAGTTCGCGACCGATCACGGGACGCGCAACGCCACTTTCGAGCGCAGCTCCCAGCGCTGCATGGATCTCGGCCATTTCCCGTTCAGGAGTGTTAAACAGAATCATTCCAATGATCATGGCCTCGCGCGACATCGCATCACGCGGGTTAATCTCTATCGTCCCGCGATTACCGATCACCACCACTCGGCCGTTTTGTGCAAGCATTGATAAATCATGGCCCAGATTTTTGTTTGCTAGCATTTCCAGAATGATATCGACTCCCCGACCGCCCGTGATCTTCATCACCTGTTCAGGCATTTCGGCTGCCGTGTGGTCGAGATCATGATGGGCGCCGTGCTCCTTGATTAAAGCGCGTCCCCGATCTGTTCCTCCTGTTCCGATTACGTTCATACCCCAACTCCGGGCAAGCTGAACCGCGGCAATTCCAACTCCCCCGCTAGCGCCATGAATCAATATCGATTCAACCGGCCGCGCTTTTGCTTTTTGAAATAAAGCTCGATACGCCGTACAGTACGGCACACCCACTGCCGCTCCTTGCAGATATGTCACGTTTTCCGGAAGCCGGTGGATCTGCGATTCGCGGCAAATTGCCTGTTCCGCGTACGTGCCTGTTACACTACCCGCAACATAGATGCGATCGCCCTTCTGAAACCGTTCAACTTTTTCTCCAACCGCAATCACCACTCCGGCGCCATCGGATCCAGGCGTATAGGGGAGATTCGGCTTTCTCGCATATGCGCCGGAGCGAATATAAGTATCAACAGGATTGACCCCTGCTGCATGGATCCTGACCAGAACTTCACCCGGCCCCGGATGCAAATCTTCGCATTCTTCCAGCTGTAACTTATCAGGTCCGCCAAATTCCCGAACACGAATCGCTTTCATGACTGAACCTCCGCAATCAATTCAATTTCCAGACACGAACCAAACGGGACCTGAGCTACGCCAAAAGCGCTTCGCGCATGAGCTCCTGCATCTCCGAATACTTCAGCAAAAAGCTCCGATGCTCCATTGGCAACAAGATGCTGCTCCGTAAACGATGGTGCGCTGTTCACCAGAACCATCAGCTTTACAATCCGTTTAATCTGATTCAGATCGCCGGTTGCTGCATGCAGCGTCCCAAGTAAATCGATCGCAATGTTGCGAGCTGCTTCCTTGCCCTGCTCCAGCGATATTTCAGAACCCAACTTTCCGCTTAACGGCTTGCCGTCTTGTTTAGCGATATGACCTGATAAAAAGAGGAGATTGCCGGAACGCACGAACAGCACAAATGCAGCTACAGGCTGCGTCACAGGCGGAAGGGTAATCTTAAGCTCTTTCAACTTGTTATAAACAGACATATTTTTCCCTCTTGAAATTGAATACCAGTTCCGGCATTATAATTAGGGAATTAGCTAATTGTCAACATGCATACAGAGATTGCGTTGCGTGCACTTGCCAGCGAACGACGCCTCCAGATCCTGGAGTGGCTTAAAAATCCGCGAACGCACTTTCCACCCCAGGTCGATGGTGACCTGGTCAAAGATGGAGTCTGCGGCGTTTTGATTGCTGATAAGCTTGGTGTCAGCCCCCCCACAGCAAGCGAGCATCTGAAGATCCTGTCACAGGCCGGCTTCCTTCGCGCCAAGCGGATCAAACAATGGACCTTCTACAAACGTGATGAGACCGCAATCAAAACAATCAAGCGACTGATCGTAGCCAAAATCTGATAATCGTGCATCGTAATCGATTATTAGGAATGGTGGATTCAACCTGGCCAGCGCAATGCGGACCAGGTTGTTCCACTTTTGAGTGTGGCAAATTTTACTTGGAAACTTCTTGGACGACTTCACCCGCCACTTCAGGATCTTCGATCCTTGTGGCGATATCCGCCTGGGCAATGATTCCCACAATCAGGCCCTGATTGTCCACGACAGGAAGACGCCGCACTTGATATGTGCTCATCTTTTCGAGAGCATTCTCTAATGGCTCTTCTTCCTTGCAACAAACAGGATCGAGAGTCATCGCTTCAGATACTTTAGTAGTGGATGCTTCGAGTCCCCGCGCAAGAACATTTAGAACAAGATCCCGGTCTGTTACGATTCCAACGAGTCGGCCTGATTCAATTTCTACAACCGGCAAAGGTCCGACATCCTCTGCCTTCATGAGCTCAGCTGCCTTTTTCACAGTATCATCAGGACCACAGCAGACCGGGTCGCTGGTCATGATCTCACCGCACTTCAAACGCATTTCACACCTCCAAGGAAAAGAACCGGCCCTAAATAGGTCGGCGCCCTTGAATCACTCGAATCAAAACGACCGCTATTGCCAGAATTAACAGGATATGAATGAAACCGCCCAGAGTATATGAACTCACCATACCGAGCAGCCATAACACTAACAAGACAACGAAGATTGTCCAAAGCATAGTTTTTACCTCCAAACATGTTTCAAAGTAACGAACCTGGAGCATAAAAGGAATTCATGGAACGGGAAGAATCCTGTAGCTTTTTTTGCTTCTCCTTAGTCAACCGAAACGCTACGAATTCTCTACTGATCTCGACGGCGCAGTTCGCGTGAGTGGAATTAAACTTAGTGCAGGAGGGATGAAGATGATGGAAGATCCACGTAAGAGATCAGAGAAAGAGAGACAGAATCCGTCAAAGCCTATCGATCAATCTGAACGGGAGCCCTACAGAGAACCCAAAAGACCTTTCGATCCTCAGATCGATCGAGAAATCCACCCCGGGCAGTTGGATCGAGAAATTGAACGCGAACGTTTATTCCCCTGACTTTATTTTTCGCTGGATGGCCGCGAGATAGTAGTCCATTTCCTGAACGCTCCGAAAAACCGTTATTCCCGGCAGAGCTTTAATGATTTCTAGAACTTTCAGAATTTGAGGTTGCAAATTTACCAGTAGAACGGAACCCTTGTTTGCCGACATTACTTTTTGTGTCTCAATCAAAGTTCTGATACCCGCGCTACTAATAAAGTCGAGTCCTGCCATATCCAAAACAAGTGTTTTCGGGTTCTGGGCCAGGACAGGCCGCAAAGTTGATTCCAATTCTCCTGATGTAGTGCCATCCAATCTGCCTTCGACAGCAAATTTGTACATTCCGGCTTCGGGCCGCGAAAGGTCTTGAATTTTTAGTGCCATGTCACACTCCCTTCGGTCGTGAGTGGCCAGTGACTAGTGTCCAGTGGCTAGTTATTGGTCACTAGATCATGCGTAAATTCCGCGCATTTTTATTGTGTCAACCACACGCTGGATCCCGAGCATATAAGCAGCAGTTCGCAAATTCACGTGAAAACGTTTGGAATAATCCACGACTTCCTGAAAGCTGGGAACCAGAACATCCTCTAACCGTTCATTCACGACATCTTCACGCCAGAAGTATCCCATTCGGTCCTGCACCCATTCAAAATAAGAAACGGTGACACCGCCGGCGTTTGCCAAGATGTCTGGAATTACAATAATACCCCTTTCATCTAAAATCTTTTCACCTTCAACCGAAGTTGGACCGTTGGCGCCCTCGCAAATCACTTTCGCCTGAATTCTTGCCGCGTTTGTCGATGTGATTTGATCTTCAAGGGCAGCCGGAATCAAAATATCACAGGGAAGCTCTAAAAGCGCCTGATTATCGATTTCCTGGCCTCCCGGATAACCTTTCAGAAAACGCTTTTGCTGAATGTGTTCTAAAACAGCCTTTATGTCCAGACCTTTTTCGTTATAGATGCCGCCCTGAATATCTGAAACACCTACGATTTTGCAACCCAAGCGGTCAAGAAGCATCGCTGATACACTGCCGACGTTTCCAAAACCCTGAACAACAACTCTGGATTGCGCAAGTTCGAACCCCAACCATTTGGAAGCCTGTTGACACATGATCATCACACCACGTCCTGTGGCTTCCCGGCGCCCTTTCGAGCCACCAAGACTCGCTGGTTTGCCAGTGACAACCGCGGTCACAGTCTGGCGCGCATGCATGCTGTAGGTATCCATGATCCAAGCCATCACACGTTCATTCGTATTCATATCGGGAGCAGGAACATCTTTTTCCGGTCCCAGAATCTCAAGAATTTCTGCTGTGTAGCGGCGCGTGATTTTTTCGAGTTCGCGCTCAGACAAGACGTGCGGATCACACTTAACGCCACCTTTTGCGCCACCAAAAGGTATGTTTACCACCGCACATTTCATCGTCATCCACGCCGCCAGAGCGCGTACTTCATCCAGATTCACATCGGGCGAAAACCGGATACCCCCTTTCGCAGGTCCGCGAGCAATGCTGTGCTGGACCCGGTAACCCGTGAATACTTCTACACGTCCATCATCCATCTGAACGGGAAGATAGACCGTCACTTCGCGCATCGGATAACGAATAATCTTGTAGAGTCCGCGGTCGATATCCAGCAGCTGCGCAGCGCGATCAAAACGCGCCATCGTCGATTCGTAGAGACTATGATCTGTGTCCGTTGGCTCTAATATCATTTCTTACAGCTTGGCGGTCTTGGCGGCTTGGCGGTTCATTAAATTGCGGCTGGGATCGGAACGCGGAATTTTGGAAAGTGCCGAACTTTGTTCTTCCACAAAACCAGATCCCATTTCGCGGTTTGTTCTAATATTTTAGATACAAGCTCGGAATGAAGATGATGTCCCGCCTTATACGCCACGAAATGACCCAGCAACCTGTAATTCAATAAAGCCAGGTCGCCGACTAAATCCATGATTTTATGCCGCACAAACTCATCAGGAAAACGCAAATGCTCATTGAGAATGCCATGCTCGGTCAACACCACTGCATTCTCAAGTGAGCCTCCCAGAGCAAGATTCTTGGCGCGCATCAGCTCGAT
>JAKEFK010000106.1 GCA_022616075.1 bacterium | reverse complement strand
GTCGGCTTTCCGGCAGTGTGAATTCAAGGAGAATGATCTCCGTCAACTTCGTTGGCTACCGTCGCGCCGCCTGCACCTTCGTGCCATAGTCGAGCGACGCGTAAAACTTTTCTCTGCCCTGAGGTGTCAGATCCAAAACATTCCAAATTGGATTCAACTCGTCGATGCCACGCTCTTTGATGTCCGCGGCTAACCGCGGATGACCGCTGTAAAAATGGCGCAGTGAGCCATCACTCTCTCGAGTGAAAACCGAAATCGTAGAATCCTGAAGTCCTTCGCGATCTTCGCTGCCGAGATCGTACTTGAAAGTGCTTTCGCCGGCGCTCAGCAGACGCAGCTTGTCCCAACCGCGATTTCGTGCGTGTGCTCGCAGTGTGGGCGGATCGGCCGCAGCCACAATCGCCAGGTCAACGTTTTGGGCCAGATGATGAGCGATCCCGTTGAAGGCATCGATCCAGGCAGTGCACATCGGACAAGGATTTGTCTGTTCCTTTCCAAACATGAAGTGGTAAATAACAAGCGAACGGTCCGGTGCAGTAAACAGTTCGCTTAATCGCGTCTTTCGCACGGGCTTGTCACCATCATCGAGCGAAGCCGGGCCTTCAAGAAACTCGTAATCCTGGACCGTCGCACCTTTTGGAAGCGCGCGACGCAGTTCGGCAACCCGTTCACGTTGTCGCCTCAATTCAATTTCCGCCTTTCGCAACTCTTCGCGCTTGGATAGGTATTCGGCGGACTCGTTCGGAAGATTAGTTTGACGATAAGTACCGCCGATCATTTCATGGACCATGATAGTTTCCTCTCTTCAACAGAAATCACTTGCGTTTATCTAAAGAAGCAATTTATGCCCGTCTTGGCGAAAAGGAAGAGGCCTTCGCATGGATGTTCTAAGCCAGTTGTCGCACGACTTCAACAGTATTCAAAGTGGAGACGAAACGTGTCTCATATCGACCTCAGATTTCAAAATTTGCTGTGATATGATCGGAAAAGATTGCTCCTCCGAGCTTAGTCTGTGATTGGTAAGACACTCAACCATTTCAAAATCCTCGACCGTTTGGGTAAAGGGGGAATGGGAGAGGTCTATGTCGCCGAAGACGTCAAACTGAAGCGGAGAGTTGCGCTCAAAGTCTTACCGGAAGAAGTGGCACAGGATCCGGTTCGCCTAGAGCGGTTTCAGCGCGAAGCGGAGACAATTGCCGCTCTGAATCACCCCAACATCGTAACGATTTATTCCATCGAAGAGGCCGATGGAATTCGCTTCCTGACAATGGAGCTTGTAGAAGGTGAAACGCTCATTCAGTTGATTCCTTCTAATGGATTAGATATTGATACCTTCGTTCGTTTCAGTACTTCGGTGGCGGAAGCGCTTTCTGCCGCGCATGAAAAAGGAATCATTCATCGCGATTTAAAACCGGGCAATATCATGGTGAGCCAGGAAGGAAGAATCAAAGTACTCGATTTTGGTCTTGCCAAGCTGATGCGGGATGATTCCGATCCGGATTCGTCACGCATGGAAACACACGCGCAAACGGAAGCCGGAATTGTTCTGGGGACCATGCCTTATATGTCTCCGGAGCAGATTCAGGGAAAAAGATTGGATCACCGGTCCGATATTTTCTCTCTTGGAATCATTTTTTACGAAATGATTACGGGACGCCGCCCCTTTCACGGAGACACCTCCGCTGAACTGATTTCCTCCATCATGAGGGATACGCCAGAGCGGGTCAGCGATTTGAAGGCGGGCATGCCCGAACATTTGGAGCGAATCATCCGGCGTTGTTTGATGAAAGATCCGAGAGATCGTTATCAGACTGCGCGCGATGTCTACAACGAATTACGCGACTTGAATGCAAGCAGCGGATCATCCACACGACCGGCGTCCGGTTCCGGGTCCGGAGAAATGTGGATTGCAGTACTTCCCTTCCAGCATCCGGCCGCAGATCCGGAGATGGAAAATTTTGCCGACGGACTCGCTCAAGATATTACCGCGGCGTTGTCCCAATTTTCCTATCTGTCCGTAATTGCACAGAGCACCGCAGGCACACAACTGGGAGCGCGTTACGTCATTCAAGGAGGAATCCGCAAATCAGGATCCTTGATCCGCGTGAACGTTCAGTTGATGGATGCTCACACCGGCACAAATCTATGGGCCGAGACTTACAACCGTGATCTGAAAAGCTCCGATATCTTTTCCATTCAGGATGAAATCACGGATCGCGTTGCTGCAACGCTGGGCGATAACTTCGGAGTGCTCGTTCGTTCGATGGTTACAAGCTTGGAAGACAAGCCGGATGATCAATTATCGGCGAATGAATTTGTATTTCGCTTCTTTGGTTACTGGGCGAAGCTCACGCCGGAAGAGCATGCAAAAATCCGGACAAGTCTGGAAAAGGCGGTCCAAAAAATACCGCGAAATGCGGATCTCTGGGCCTGCTTGTCGATTGTTTACGCAAATGAATATTACCTCCGTCTCAACGAACTTCCCAATTCGCTCGATCGATGCCTGAGGGCGGCACAGCGCGCAGTGGAGCTGAATCGAGCCAGCCAGATCGCACACGAAGCTCTTGCCTGGGCCCATTTTCTTCGGCGCGATCTTGCGGCAATGCCCGCAGCGATCGATCGTGCCATCTCTTTAAATCCGCGAAACAGCAATACTCTTGCGACGCTTGGAGGATTGCTGGTACACACGCGTGATTTTGAGCGGGGAGCAAAATTAACACGCCGGGCAATGGAACTGAATCCGCATCACGCGGGCTGGTTTTATTTTCCTTTGATCTGGGATCATTGCAGCAGAGGTGAATGGGAACAGATGCTGGAACGGGCAAAACGGATCAACATGCCCGGCGTCTGGTGGGTGCCACTGGTGATTGCATCGGCTTGCGGACATCTCGGCCGGAAATCAGAAGCCGCAGCCGCTGTGAACGAGCTGCTTTCGTTCGATCCGGAGTTTGCTTCGCATGCGCGTGATCACATGGGACCGTTGCTCTCGGCCTCCGGTTTGATCGACTCTTTAATCGAAGGTCTTCAGAAAGCCGGCTTGCAAATGCCTGATCCTATCATTGATGGAGGGAGCGTAACGGCATCCGAATTACGCGACGTGAATGCAAGCAGCGGATCAATCACACGGCCCGCGTCCGGTTCCGCATCCGCAGAAATGTGGATTGCAGTACTTCCCTTCCACCATCCGGCCGACGATCCGGAGATAGAAAATTTTGCTGACGGCCTCGCTCAAGATATTCCCGCGGCGTTGTCCCAATTCTCCTATCTTTCCGTAATTGCCCGGGATTCCACTCAGGAATTGAAGGATCGGCCTCATGATATCCGTGCTGCGCGAGAACAGCTTCGAGCACGCTACATCATTCAGGGGGGAATCCGTAAATCTGGATCCTTGATCCGAGTGAACGTTCAATTAATCGATGCACGAACTGGGACCAATCTCTGGGCCGAGACCTTCAACCGTGATTTGAAAAGTTCCGATATCTTTACAATTCAGGATGAAATAACAGATCGGGTTGCTGCAACGCTGGCCGATAACTCTGGAGTGCTCGTTCGTTCGATGGTCGCCAGTTTGGAAGCCAAGCCGGATGATCAATTATCGGCGAATGAATTTGTATTTCGCTTCTTTGGTTACTGGACGAAACTCACGCCGGAAGAACATGCAAGAATACGAACAACTCTGGAACGAGCGGTCGAAAGAATACCGCGAAATGCAGACATCTGGGGTTGTTTGTCGCTTGTGTATTATCATGAGTTTGCTTTCGGGTTTAACGAACTTCCGAATTCACTCGATCGATGCCTGATGGCTGCTCAGCGCGCGGTGGAATTAAATCGAGCCAGCCAGATCGCCTATGAAGCGCTCACCTGGGCGCAGTTTTTCCGCCGTGATGTGGGGGCACTTCCGGCAACGGTGGAACGAGCCATCTCTTTGAACCCACGAAACAGTCACATGCTTGCAGTTGCTGGTCTCGTTTTGGTTCATACACGCAACTTTGATCGTGGCGCAACCGTCGCGCGGCGAGCAATGGAACTAAATCCACATCATGCCGGCTGGTTTCATTTCTCTTTGATCTGGGATTACTACAGCAGAGGTGAATACGATCAAGCGCTGGAACAGGCCAAACGCGTCAACATGCCGGGCTTCTTCTGGCCGCCTCTGGTCATCGCATCGGTCTGCGGAGAACTCGGCCGCAAAACGGAAGCCGAGTCGGCTGTGAACGAGCTGATTGCAATCGATCCGGAGTTTGCTGTCCATGCGCGCCGGTACATCGAACCCTGGCATTATGCCAGTGGGCTGATGGATCAACTGCTGGAAGGACTCCGCAAAGCAGGATTGGAGATTCCGGAATCAACACGATCCAGCTGATCACGATGCCAATTTGCGCTTAATTTCCTGATTTACCCTTTCCCTTAACCATAGTTGAATTAGAGTTTGATACGGAATCCCTTTTTCCGCAGCTATTCGCTCCAACTTTAGCTTAAGCCTGGGATCGAGAAGCATTGTAATTCGCTGCTTTGGCAGTTTGCGCTTTGTCAATTCGAGTTTTTCTCGAATTTCCTCAGTATCGTTCAGGTAGTCCATGCTGTCCTGGGTGGAACAAAAATCAAATTCTTCTTGTTCACTTGTAAAGAGGGGTACTTGTTTCTTTGCTTTTCTCATCGGACTCTATTTCTTCAAATAGTAACTCTTTTCCTTTTTTGTCATGTCGCGGGCGGAAATGACCCTTGCAACGTTCTTGCCTGCGAGTCTGCTGACAACGAAAACGACAAAAAGATAACGGCCTTCGTCAGTCATACCGTACAAGAGATATCTATCTTCCCGCGTTTTTCGTAGTTTGTTCTTGATGTAGAAGATCTCTTCGATTTCATCCGGATAAGCGCCGTGCTGGACTCGAACCAGCGACCCTCTGCTTAAAAGTTGTAATTCTCTCGTCGAGATAGTCGAGAAAAAGTACGCGAGACTTTGCAAAATCGCGCAAAACAAACGCAAAACTGCAAACCGATTCTGAATGCAAACAGAATTTTGGGCTTCATTTCACAGATGCAAGGATACTTTACCGCTTACACACGAGAACATCCATTCTTCCGTGCTTTTAAGCGGTAAGAGCGGCGAGTATTATGCAGGGGTCAATTGCCGGACATGCAGGACGTCTTTACTGGTTGCGGAGCGCAACGCGGCAGCGGGAATTGAAACCACAGCTATAGTTTCACCGTTACCGGCAAAAAACTCCACTTCATAACCTTCCGGATATTCATTGGTGGGTGCGTGGTGCTCAACAATCGTACCCATGTCTCCTTTCAACAGCTTTTCATCCGGATAGTCTACAGTCAAAACAACCCTGGAAAACAATGGGAAGCTCATGGTCTCCTTTCCGGTATAAGTGTAATGAACCTTGCGACAGATTCACCTTTGCGAATCATCCAGATGGATCGAAACCAACGCGTTTGGCCGTTCGGTCCAGTCAGCGGAGCAACAATTTCATACTTCTTCCCATACTCCGAGCTCCTTCCAGTTGAGGCCGCCGTGGAAAGATGCTGCACTCTAAGATCGGCTTCCAGACCTTGCCAGTCTTTTTGTTGGTAACCTATTTCTTCAAGAAAACGTGCTTTCGATCTGCCGTCAGGATTCGATGGATTCAAGATATAGTCTCGTAGTTTTTCTTGACTGATTATAGTCGTTTCTGAGGAAAGTTTCACGTTTGCATTCTAAACGACTGCAGGCATTTCGAGCAAACCGAAAATAGGCTTTGTAGTAAACTTGTAGCCATCTATACCCTTGGTGAGCGGTTCACGTCTCGGGTCTTACGAGATCATTTCGGTGATTGGTTCCGGTGGCATGGGGGAAATGTATTGCGCAAAAGATCCTGAAATCGGCCGGGAAGTAGCCATCAAGATTCTTCCTTGTATTTTCACGCAAAATCCGGATCGTTTGCGAAGGTTTGAACTCGAGGCTCGCACCGCTGGATCTCTAAACCATCCGAACATCATCATCGTTCACACATTGGGAAATCATGAAGGTTCGCCATATCTTGTTTCGGAATTACTGGAAGGTGAAACACTCCGGAACGTTTACGCAACGGAATTACGAAAAAAGAAGCAACTGAATTCGCACGGCAGATTGCAACAGGTTTGGCTGCGGCTCACGATAAGGGAATTAATCATCGCGACCTCAAACCGGAAAATATTTTTGTCACGAAGGATGGACGCGTTAAGATTCTCGATTTCGGTCTGGCTAAACTCACTGAGATTCAATATGAAGGTGCACTCTCGCGTTTACAGACGAGCGTGCAGCCGACCGAGCCAGGTATCGTACGTGGTACAGTGGGTTACATGTCGCCCGAACAAGTACGTGGAGTGACGATCGATAAAACGACTTGTCTTTTTAACCGTGCTTGTCGGCCTAAATCAAAAAGAGCACCACTAACATTGCCGCATGCAGAAAGCTATAGTGGATCGAGTGAACATGCGATTTCATAGGCTTCCAACGACAGGGTGATTGCTTCATTATTTAAGAAATACCCAAGATTGTTGTGCGCGTAACTGTCCCTCGGACCATATTTGACGGCCCGCAAAGCATATTCCGGACTTTCAGCGATCGTAGAATCGGTTAATCCACTCCACGCTTTGCTGCAACGATCATTGATTGCCAAGCGTCTTTCAAATATAGATGCGGTTCCTTCTCCAGGACCTACACGATCAGGAATTCCTTGACGTCGTGATCAATCGATTCAATGCCCGCCTTTCACAGCGACTGGTGTTAGCGTACATGCCTGCTGCGAGGGCGCGTTTTCAGCTCTTCACTCCAATGGATGACAGCACCAAGGCCGTCTCCGCTTGGGCTGCGTCGCAGCATCAGTTTCTGATAAAATTGGTTTACCCAGTTTCGCTAACATGAAAGAGCCGCTTTCCGTGCCAGTCGGGAAAAAGCTTGGCGCTTATGAAATCGTAGAACACCTTGGTTCGGGAGGAATGGGCGCGGTGTATCGCGCTCGCGATCCGAAATTTCGCAGGGACGTCGCGATCAAAGTGTTGCCGGCCGATTTTGCGAAAGATCCGGATCGCTTACAACGGTTTGAACAGGAAGCGCAGGCCATCGGCATATTGAATCATCCGAACATCCTTTCTGTTTATGACACAGGAATGGCAGATGGCTCTCCATATCTGGTTTCAGAATACGTGGAAGGAGAGACGCTTCGCGAAAAATTAGCATCCGGCGCGCTAACCCAAAGAAAAGCTGTTGACTATGCTTTGCAACTCGCTCGTGGGCTTTCCGCCGCTCACGATAAAGGAATTGTTCATCGGGATTTGAAACCTGAAAATCTGATGATCACGAAAGATGGACGCCTAAAAATCCTGGATTTTGGTCTGGCGAAATTGATTCAAAATGACGCTTCGATAGGTCCTTTAACGCAACTCCCAACTTCTCCAGGTACACAGCCCGGTTTGGTTCTCGGGACCGTCGGGTATATGTCGCCCGAACAAGTCCGCGGGAAGATTGCAGATCATCGCTCCGATATTTTTGCCTTTGGTTCCATCCTGTATGAAATGCTCACAGGCGTTCGCGCGTTTCGCGGGGAAACACCTGCCGATACATTGAGCGCAATTCTTCAAAAGGATCCATCGGACATTAGCGACACCAATCGCAATATTTCTCCAGTATTATCCCGAATCGTCAACCATTGTTTGGAAAAGGATCCAGAACAAAGATTTCATTCAGCCGCAGATATCGCATTTCATCTGGAATCACTGTCCGGCGCTTCGGAACAAACTGCAGTCGCAGCAATTCCTGCCCCACGTCCAAAACTTCCGGTTCAAATTTGGAAAATATTGGCTGTTGCGGCAATGGCAGTGCTCATTGTAGTGGCATTTCTTTATTACCAGACATCCACCCAACCACAGTCTATGCTGCAACTATCGATTGATCTTCCGGCAGGAAATAATTTCGGGACGACTGAGCAGGGAGGCGAGCTCAGCATTTCACCGGATGGGAAATATGTAGCTTTCTGCGCGCTGAACAGCACAGATCGGAAATGGCATCTCTGGATACGGCCGATGGACGTATCCTCTCCTCAAATGATTCCAGGGACAGAAAAAGCCCTTGCTCCTTTCTGGTCTCCAGACAGTCAGTACGTTGCATTTTTCGCGGACAAGAAACTGAAAAAAATCAAAAGAGGTGGCGGTCCGGCTCAAACGATTTGCGATGCGCCTGATGGCCGCGGTGGCTCCTGGAATCAAGACGGAACGATTATTTTTGCTCCTCAACCGTATGGTCCCTTGTATAAAGTCAGCGCGACCGGAGGCACACCAACACCGCTTACAAAGGTACAAAACGAACAGAGCTCACACCGTTGGCCTTTTTTTCTTCCGGACGGTAAGCATTTTCTTTTTGCAAGTCAGTTTCCAAATGGAATTTATGTCGCATCGCTTGAGGATCCTCAACCGAAACAGATAAATTCGGAAGCATCCAATGCGATGTTTGGAAAACCCGATACTCTGCTGTTCGTGCGTGATGGAAATCTCGTAGCGCAACCTTTCGATGCGAAGAAGCTCACTATTGAAGGCGAAGCAGTTCCGATTCTCGATCAAAGAATCAACCATGATGTGAATCGTTTTTATGGATTCTTCAGTGTCTCTCAGGGAAATTCACTGGTATACAGGCCACTGACTCTCACGATCACGCAGCCCACATTATTCGACAGGGCCGGAAAGAAGATCGGCGCTGTTAGTCAAACCGCCTCTTATCAGTTTGGCGGTATTTTTTCTCCGGATGGTACGCAGATTTCGTTTAACCGCATTGATCCTGAAAGCGGGCAGACCGACGTCTGGAGGTACGAATTTGCAGGTGATCGGTTGAGCCGGCTTACAGTACAGGCAGACCCTAACGGACCCGCCATCTGGACGCCCGATCAATCTCATATCATTTTCGGTAAGGGCACTAAGTTGTATCGGAAACAGGTCAGTGCCGCCACCAGTGAGGAAGTCCTTTTCGAATCAAGCCAGTATGTGGGTCCTAGCAGTTGTTCGAATGACGGAAAATTCCTGCTGATGATGCTTCAGAGTCCGCGCGGTGATTGGGACATTTGGGTTCTCCCTTTGTCAGGAGAGAGAAAGCCACTTAAACTTATCGAAACTCCTTCTGCCGATTTTTTACCAATCTTTTCACCGGATGGAAAATGGGTCTCCTTTCAATCGGATGCGAGCGGTCAGGTACAGGTTTATGTAACGCCATTTCCAGACGCTAACCGGCAACTACAGATTTCTACCGAAGGGGGAACATTCGCTCGCTGGAGAATGGATGGCAAGGAACTGATCTATGTGAACAGAGAGAAAGTCATGTCTGTGGAAGTGCTGGACGGATCTCGCTTTGGACATCCCAAACTCCTGTTCGAACGTCCACAAGAATCGCTGATCCATCCGGTCGGGATTGCTCCAGATGGACAGCGCTTCCTGCTGTTCATTCCTACAGCCGATCAAAATCTCGAAAACATCCGCTTCATTTCGAACTGGACTCAATTGCTGAGAAAGTAATTCGGACCGGTATATGACAAAAAAGGAAGCGGCCGCATACACTGGGCTCAGCGCCCGAACGCTTGATTCGGCTCGAGAGTTGCCCGCTATAAACCGGGCGGAAAAATTCTTCTCAAAAAATCAGAAATTGATTATTCACTGTTAAAGTGATACTGCTATGTCCCAACTGATCCTTAACATAGGCCAGCGATTCGCCTTGTTGTATCAGCATGGATGCAAAAGTATGCCGAAGATCATAAAATCTAATCCGACGAAGACCGGCCCTTTCAATATTTTTCAGATAGTGCCGGTGATAAACATTTTTCATGTCCGGCGGTATATAAATCTGTTGCGGTAGCGCTTGTCTTTGCGAATTGTAACTCCGATATTGCTCCGTTTCGCCGGGTCCAAAATCAGGTGACCCTCTCCCAGTTTATTATTTCCACATCAAGCAAATACAAACAGGAGAATTAGCCCGAACTTTGTTTTTGTGAGGAAGGTTGTTTTTTGGTTGTTTACCGATGCTAATTGAAAAATGAGCCGTGCTGGACTCGAACCAGCGACCCGCTGCTTAAAAGGTGTAAGCTTCTCGTCGAGATGGTCGAGAAAAAGTACACGAGACCGAGACTTTGCATAATCGCGCAAAAACTGACGCAAAAATGCAAACGTCTTTTGGATGCAAACAGAACTTAGGCTTCCCTTTCACAGAGGCATCAATCAGAAGGATGCCGGACATGGGTTGCCCATGGAAACATCCCAGCGCCGGATACTTATCGAAGTTCCTATACGGTTCATTTTTTTGTCAATTCTTCTTTGTAAAATGAACACAAAAGGATCGCCTTCCGGGATTCCACATAACCGCAAATCACTTTCATGCGTATTGATACGGACGACCACCGTACTTCCTTTCCGACCGTGATAGTGGCGGGACAAAGTTATCCCGGGTAGGGACGTCGGGTCATCTCTTTGGAAGCTCTGATGCCGGTGAATCTGGGCATCAACTTTCGATGCGAGTCGGAACTGGAAACCAATCGTTCTGGAGTAATGTTTAGAATATTTCCTTCTTCCACATGCGAGGGTCGAAGGAGAATGGTTTTGCAGGGTGAATCCTGAGCCGCTTAAAATCAGCGTGTAGCGAATTCAACAGGTAATTGTGCTCCGTCTCGATTACAACAGATGGAACCTTAAGGACAGCCGAATGGGCCTTTTTGACCCAATTGGATCCGATAACCATTGTGGATTGCGGCGCGGGAAAGGATTTCCAATCTTTCGGTAGCTCGCTCCTTTTTAGTGTTTCAACCCGAACATCCGCAGGAATATCGATTCGATACGATACGAGTTCCACGGACCTCCCCTCATCCCCCATGTGAACGAACTTCTCCATCGCGGCAAGCGACAGTGTTTCGGCTGAATAGACCATCCGGGTGCCGGGTTGGTTCCATCGTCCTCCTTCCATTGCCGCACCTTCGCCGGAGAATGAATCCGTCTTCGAACGCTTGGCCTTATCGATGCGCCAGGCGAGCGTCACGGCAGGACGCCGTATTCGATTTGCGTCAATAAGGCTTGGACCGCATGAGAGCCTGGTTCCGTGTCAAGAATCTCAAGCGGGATCATGTTCGCAAGACCCGGCTGAGGGCGCCGGAGCCAGCGCATGGCCTCATCTTTATCCTCAAAAACATTCGTTGCCAATTCAATAATCCTCGCCGCACGGTAGAAACGATCGCTGGCCACCAAGTCGAGAGGTTCTCGCTCTTTCCGATGTCTCGTTAGAGTGCGATCGCTGAGACCAATGATGCGTGCCACGCGCTCATCTTTGAGTCCATAATCTTTTTGGAAGCGCTCCACCCTCTCCCATTCGAAGCCCTTCCTGATCTCTTGAATGATGGTTGTCGGGGATGGCGACCGCTTCTTTGCTGCCGATGCCTTTGATGTAGCCATTTGTCGTCATTATATATGACATATGGCTACATGTCAAGGAACGAGGAAATTTGGTACTGGTATAATATACCAG
>JAKEFK010000105.1 GCA_022616075.1 bacterium | reverse complement strand
GCGCCGGGCAGGCAGATGCGAGGCGCCGCGACGCAGTCGATGCCCCAGTGCATCGTCGAGGAGCGGCAACGAAGCAGATGCCTGTCCGCCGCCGCGCCCTTCTGGGCTGCGGCTCGCAGACTTGCTGGCTTCGTTGCTCGCTCGTTACATACCACAGCGGGTATGCGCCTCGCTCGCGCCTTGCCAACAAGCCTGCGAGCCAGCAGCATATGTCATCATATTTATGGGAAGGGACACTTAGTTTTCATGACCTGATAAATCAAGGAACTCAGGAGCTGCTTCCGGACTTGCAGCAGAACCGGTAACCATTGATTCTTCAGGCGAAACAACAAATACCGGCGCCTGAAGCGCTTCATTAGAAAGCAAAAAGCCCTGCAGTTGCGTTGCGAAAAATGACGCACGGCTGACAGAATCGATATATTCCACTTCGAGTTGATAAAGATTTCTTTGCGAGATCAGGACTTGGGGGTAAGCGGCGCCCATCCGCCGAAAACTGTTCAGGTAAAGCTGATAAGCTTTTCGAGCGCGCGGGAGTAGATCGGTGCTATATCTTTCAGCCTTTAATTTCTGGTTTTTGTACTGCGTCAAAACATCGGAGAATTGTGACGTTAACGACAACCTCACTCTGGAAAGCTCCTGTTTTGCGCGATCCACACCGGCATGAGCAACAGCAATGTTTCCCTGGTTCCGGTTGAAGATCGGAAGAGGAATTCCTATTTCAATAAAACTTTCCCATCCTACTTCTTCATTTGTATCTGCAAACTGCTCAAAGTTGTATCCGACTCCTCCGCGCAATCGCAGATCGGGAACACGCCGGGCTTTCGCCAGAGCGACCGCCGCTTCCGCTCGCTGCAATTGGGCTTGTGCTATCAGAACTTGTGGACTCTTCTCAAGCAAACTGCCTAGCAGCTGATTGCCGTCCAGTTGCTGCAGCATCTCGGGCCGAAGCGAACCAGCGACATTTTGAATGGGCAGATCTACGTTACCTATAATGGCTGCGAGACCTTTCCACTGGTGAAGTCTTTCATTTTCCGCTTCAGCTGCTGCCAGCTCAGCAGCGTAGGCTTCAATTTCCGCTTCCAAGAAATCAGGCTGATCTGCGGCGCCCACATTAAAGAGCTCCGATGTAATCTGTACAGCTTCGCGCGCCAGCTTAGCCAGTCGTTGCCGCGCTTCTACCTGATACTGAGATCCAAGAACCTGATAATAGGCTGCACGAACTGCGTTCAGGAGAATCGTTTTTTGCGCCTCATTCAAGATTTCTGCCTGACGCAATTCGCTTCCAAAAACCTTTTTGGCTTTCCCGATTTTTCCACCAAGAAGAATTTCTTGCTCGGCAAAGAACATGTGCTCGCTTGTACTGCCGGGATTTCGAAATGCAAGCTCTTCCGCGATGTAGCCGATGACCGGATTCGGATACAAACCGGATTGCTGCAGACGCCCTCGTGCAGCGCGAAGCGTGGCCTCTGCTTGAGCTACAGTCGGATTATTTTTAACGGCAAGCTGTTCAAGCTGCTGAAGAGTTATCCCTGTTTTAAAATCTGTTTCACTTATCTGCGGCTGTTCTTCAGTTGTCATTCGATGATCTTCATGCTGCATGTTTTGATCTTCGCTTTGTTCCGTCTGTTCGTGTTGGTGCTGTGAAAAGGCGGGTTGAAATGCGGCAAAGAGAATGAAAAAGAATACTGTGAGTGTTGCTCGTGTCATTTTTGGCCCTCCTTATCCGTGCTTATGCGGCTCTGGAGATTTTTGATTCTTTCTTCCCTGAGCCTGCAACTCTTTGACTTTCGCATACAACCCGGGTTCAAGAACACGAACCAGAGACATCATTCCCATCATTCCACCGGTCCATCCTTTTGCCAGTCCGTAGGTTTCCGGTTTTTCTACTGTCTCATCCATCACCATATGCATGTCTTGTGGGTAACCAGGAACTTTCTTTGGATCCATTTGTTTGCTCTGCATCTGATGTTGGCTGTGATCTGTTTGTTTTTGTCCAACCAAATGGCCAACCTTTTCTTCAAAGGTTGAACCCACACCAAGCGCGCGTCCAAAGCTTGGGCCGAGTTCCTCATCGGTCGCCGAACTTTCACGAATCATCCCCATTCCTTCATCCATCCCCATACCGGAATGCATTCCATGCCCCATGTGCGTCATTGGCCCTACCATGGACACCATCTGATTCATCATGTGATGCGGTAAATGGCAGTGAACCATCCAATCTCCGGGATAGACGGCATCAAATTCGACGTCCCGTGCTTGCGCTACGCCAACGAGCACTGTATTTGCCGGCGTCCAGGCAGATCGTGGAACCCTACCCCCTTCCGTTCCCGTTACATAGAAAGTATTGCCATGCAAATGCATCGGATGATGATCCATACCGAGATTCACAAAACGGATCCGTACGCGGTCGCCGAGCTTTACAATCATGGGGGTGGTTGCCGGCGCCGCTTTGCCGTTCATAGTCAGCCAGTTGAACTCCATCGAAAGGGTGTTTGGAATCGGATTGTTCGGGAGCAGAGCCCATTCCTGAACGATGATCCCGAAGTCCTTGTCAACCGCGGGCTGAAATTCTTTTTTCGGGTGCATGATGAACAGACCGATCATCCCCATCATTTCTTGCATCGCCATGTGGGAATGATAGAAAAAAGTTCCTTTTTGCCTCACCGTGAATTCGTATGTGAAACTTTCACCAGGGTTTACCAGCGGTTGACTGATTGCCGGCATTCCGTCCATATTGATTGGAATCTCAAAACCATGCCAGTGAATGGTTGTCGGCTCGGGCAGTTTGTTGTGTAGGATCAGGCGGCATCGGTCTCCTTCGACGACTTCAATGGTCGGACCAGGAACAGAGCCGTTATATCCCCAAGCGTAAACCTGTCTTCCAGGTATAAATTCAGTTTTTACCACTTCCGCAGTAATATGGAAAACTTTTACTCCGCTTTCCATTGTCCAGGTCATTTTCGGGACGTCGGGAGTCTCGACTGGCGAATATCCCGTTCTATTACGCGACGCTGTTTGTTTTCGTGGTGGTTTCGGTTCAGTGTCTTGATGCCCTTGGTGCTGAGCATTCCCGCCCCGCAAACCGGAAAAGAAGGCACCGGCTGTAATAAAAGCGCCTCTCATGAAATCACGTCTGGAACTCATAACGATTCCTCCAATTAAATAAAAAGATTTTGAAGTTACAGATCAATTAGATGGAATAACGTAGAGATTAGATACGAAGGATGAGCGGGGGAGTCGACTTAACGGTGTTGAAGTAAGGATGAAGTGCTGTTATTTGATGGATTGAAGTTTTCGACCCTGCGACCTCCGTAGAAAGTGTGAGAATGGATATTGCAAATTTAGCCGAGATACCCTGTTTTTCAATGACGCCATTTCCTGTACAGCAATCCTTTAAGGTCGTGTTCTCTTCATCACTCTTATGGCAGTCGCCCGGTGTATCCGCCGGTAGATCCGATAAAGGACAAGAAAACGGACACAAGAAAAGAGTCAAAACAATCGAGAAAACTATGAAAGGTTTCCAGTACATCAGCAGTTTTCCCTTTGGCCGGCTATCAAAAGCAGCCAATTCAATAGATAAGTTGCGAATGGAAGACGATTTCATTCCGCTAATTTATCTCGTCAGCACCCCCACTTCAATATGCCACAGGATATGAGAATTTTCTAATCTTTTACTCATTTGTTTCTAATCTTGAAGAGTTTTCGTTACCCCACACTAGAGACTTAGCGTATAAAGCATACGGGATATTCTTTGTGTTGCCCTTTTTTGGGGACATATTCTGGTTTTTCGAAACAGAGCTTCCACCGACAACTCTTTTATCAACAGTGACTTAACTGTTTGGCACGATCGTTGCTTCCACTGGTAACGGAGGTAGTTATGAAAAAGACACCGATCGTTGCAATACTTGTTGTAACAGTATTTTTTGTTGTTTCGTCGGCAGGGGCGGATCACCCGACACGCGATTTTAGAAGTTTAGTGCCTCTTGCGCATGAACTGGAATTAGTGGCTCGGCACGTCCATAAGGAAGGCGAGCGTCAGGCTCATCATGGTAACCGTCGTGAAGCTTATGCTCTTAACAGATTGCACAGGTTGAACGAATCAGCGGCACATTTCCATGATGAAGTAGAACGCTATTCTCGCAATCCACGACATACGGAAAGTGACTTTCGCGTTCTCGTAAATACGTATTACGAAGCTCGTTATGCAATGCGCGGCCTTCATGCATTCGATCATCTGTATGATGATTTTGACCAGGTTACGCGACTGATGCGACGGTTAGTGAATGTTTATTCGGGATATGGAAATTATTTTCCGCGGAATCATAGGGGTTACGGCTCCAACCATGGATATGATTCCAGATATGAAGACGAATATGATCAAGACGAATATGATTATGAAGAGGATGAATCTGATCATGATCACGATGATGACGACGACGATAATGATGACTAAGATTTAGAAGCATTGTCATAATTGAAAAGCGCTCGACTGAGATCGCAACAATTCTACTGCCTGCCGATAGCTAAATTTGTGCTTTTTTTAACCGCAGGGAGTTTGCAATCACCGATACGGAACTGAAACTCATTGCCGCGCTGGCGATCATCGGACGGAGCTCCACCCGGAATTTCTGCGACATGGCTAGGGATATCTTCTGCATCGGCCAGATGTCTAACTCGAGAGATCAGAAAGCGATGAAAACGTTCAAATGGATTTCCAAGTAAATGGGGCAAGTTTCTGACAACTCATGTAAAAAGCGCGTAACGTTTGTTGGCAGTAAGCTTTCTCGATAAGGGTCCCGCCCTTTCTCGAGGATAAGTGCCAACATGCGTTTCATCGGATTGAAACTGTTGAAGGCGCAAATGATTGAAAATAAAGGAAAAAGGATATAAGCTAAGATGGCTTATTTTTTGCACTAGTTGTTTGGTGCACTAGTTGTTTGGGGAATATTTCTGCAATCAACTCAATTAAACTACCGGAGGCTTTTGAATGAGTAAAACGTTTTTCAGACATTCGTTCGTGGTTTTGGTAGCACTGCTGGGCGTAGTAGTATTTTGCACTTCGGCCATGGCAGGTCATTCCTGGGGAAATTACCACTGGGCACGCACCAGTAACCCGTTTACACTCAAGCTTGGTGACGATGTCACCTCCGTTTGGGACCCTTATCTTCAAGAAGCATCCAGTGATTGGACCGCTTCCTCTGTATTAAACACCACCGTGGTGGCTGGTTCGACGAATCCCAAAAACTGTAAGGCTGTGACCGGACGTGTTGAAGTCTGCAACAGCAAATATGGCAACAACGGTTGGCTGGGTATTGCAGGTATCTATGCAAGCGGCGACCATATCACTAAAGGTTACGTCAAGCTAAACGACACCTACCACAACAACCCACCTTATAACTCGGCAGCCTACAGAAGGTTTGTCACGTGTCAGGAAATTGGTCACACTTTCGGGCTTGATCATCAGGATGAGAATTTCAATAACGGCAATCTCGGGTCTTGCATGGACTATACGAGTGACCCGGATGGTCCGCCCAGCAATGAACATCCCAACTCGCATGACTTCAGCCAATTGGCAACAATCTACGCGCATTTGGACAGTTCAACCACTGTCGGCAGCATAGCTCCTCCGGCAATGGACCAGATCGACTACGCGGGTCCCAAACAGTGGGGCAAACTGATTAGACAATCGAAAGATGGCCGCTTTGCCCTGTACATGCTCGATTTCGGTGGTGGACACAAGGTGTTCCACTTTGTTATCTGGGCTGAACCTCGAGGCAAAGCAAAGTAACGTATTTTTT
>JAKEFK010000104.1 GCA_022616075.1 bacterium | reverse complement strand
TGGCACAAATTTGGCACAAGCAGTTTTATGAAATTTAGTTAGTTACTCAAACTTCACTGAACAATCACGTCGCATCATCTGGTTTCAATCATTACTGAATGCCTTTTCATTTTTTTTCAGATTGAGTCGTATACGGCCGGGCCGGTTACAATAGATTCATGATAGTTTCCTCCGGAATGCATCTGGGTCCATACAAGATTCTCGGACAAATCGGCGCAGGTGGAATGGGCGAAGTGTATCGAGCGTTTGATACAAGGCTCCAACGAGATGTAGCCATCAAAATTTTGCCGGAACATCTCGCTGGAAATCCGGATGCTCTGAAACGCTTTGAACGCGAAGCGCGAGCACTGGCTGCGCTCTCTCACCCCAACATTCTGACAATCTTCGACGTTGGAAGGCAAGATGAGATCGCTTATGTCGTGACCGAATTGCTCCAAGGAATCACACTGCGCAAAAACCTTGTTGATTCTGTGCTAACCTGGCAGAAAGCACTGGCCATCGCCCTTCCAATCGTTGAAGGACTGTCAGCAGCCCATTCCAAAGGCGTTATCCACAGGGACCTGAAGCCGGAAAATATTTTTCTAACTTCTGAAAAGAATATAAAACTTCTTGATTTCGGTTTGGCGCGCAGAACACAGTTAGTTTCTCCCGATGAAAATACTTCGGCTCCAACAGAATCTGCGCTTCGAAGTGAAGCAGGACTTGTTGCCGGTACAATCCCGTATATGTCACCAGAACAGGTACGGGGAGAAAGTCTCGATGCCCGTACGGACATATTTTCCTTCGGTTGCACATTCTACGAAATGTTAAGCGGTCCTAGTCCATTTTTGCGTTCCTCTACAGCGGAAACCTTCGCAGCAATTCTGAAAGAGGATCCGCTTCCGCTGAGCATCACTGGAAGAACCGTTCCGCCCGAACTGGATCGCGTTGTGATGCGCTGTTTGGAAAAGAATATGGATCAGCGATTCCAGTCTGCTCGCGATCTTGCATTCGCGCTTCAAGAGATTCAACATACGCCAATCTCTTCCATTCCCGCTGAGAAGCCGCGGAGGGAAGTAAAGAGAGCGTGGAGTCCAATAGGAATTCTATTCGCCGTGATCGTATTGCTCGCCTTGAGTTTTGTTTTCAATATTGCCGGAATGCGAGAGAAGTTTACTGCTGGAAAAAGCGGCCACCGGATTCAATCGATTGCAGTCCTTCCTCTGGAAAATCTATCCGGAAGTACGCAGCAGGAATATTTTGCCGACGGTATGACTGAAGCGCTGATCACCGATCTCGCTAAAATCAGATCGCTCAAAGTCATTTCGCGGACCTCTGTCATGCAATATAAAGATGCGAAAAAGCCACTGCGCAAAATTGCGGAGGAATTAAAAGTGGATGCAATCGTGGAAGGCTCCGTGCTTCAGGCAGGAGGACAGATACGAATTTCTGCTCAGCTGATCGATGCCGTAAATGATGAGCACTTGTGGGCAGAAAGCTACGAGCGAGAAATCAGCAATATTCTTTCCCTGCAGCGCGAAGTGGCCTCCGCCATCGCCCGTGAGATCAAGGTGCAGCTCACGCCGCAAGAAGTACGACACTTGAGGGAAACCGATCCTGTGATACCTCAGGCTTATGAGGCTTATTTAAAAGGACAGTTCTATCGCGCCAAAGGAACTGAGGAAGGATACAATGCAGCAATCGAATACTTCCGGACCGCAATTGAGGCGGATCCCAGTTACGCGTTTTCGTATGCAAATATGGCCGCTGTTTATGCATCACTTGGAAATTTCGGTTATCGCCCTCCAATAGAAACATATGGTACAGCGAAGGAAATTGCGCAAAAAGCGCTTAAGATTGATCCCGATCTTGCTGAAACACACGTAGCATTAGGATACATAAAAGCAAACTATGACTGGAACTGGCAGGAGGCAGAGCGCGAGTACAAACTTGCAATTGAGCTGAATCCTAACCTGGCCTCAGCTTACGATAACTATGCGTACATGCTGGGAATACAAAATCGCAAAGAGGAAGGATACCGGATGAGAACAAAAGCTCTGGAACTGGATCCGGTCTCGCTCAGTATTAATACGAATCTGGGGTGGACGCTGCGGAACGCTGGACGTTTCGACGAAGCGATAACCCATTTACGCAAGACACTACAATTGGATCCAAACTATTACCGCGCGCATGTTTGGTTAGGTCAAACTTATGAAGTTGCCGGAAAGCACAAGGCTGCAATCGAACAACTCGAAAAGGCAAAAGCTCTTGCCCCGAGTACACCGTTTGTCCTTGCTGCGTTAGGGCATGCATATGCACAGGCAAACAAGAAAGCAGAAGCCCTTGAGATACTCAAACAGCTCGCCGAATTGTCCAAAAGAAGATACGTTTCGTCGTATGATGTTGCCTTAGTTTACGCCGGCCTTGAAGATAAGGATCATACTTTTTTGTGGTTGGAAAAGGCATACAAAGAACGTTCCACCTGGCTCATCGGGATGTTTGCCGATCAACTGTGGGATTCGGTTCGCGATGATCCACGTTTTACAGACCTCCTGCAGCGCATGAATTTCCCCGCGCCAAAAAAGTAAAACCCTGGAGTCCCAGAGCTGGCGTCCAGGTTTGAGCGGTTTCCGTGACTAGAATGCGCTTTTGTGCATCGCGATTTCCTGGAATTGTGGTGCATTTGATAAAAATGCTGACACAAATTTGGCACAAAACGAGTGACGGCTCGGAGGATGAAACGGAGAGGGAGGGATTCGAACCCTCGATCCGAGTTTTAGCCCGGATAACTGCTTAGCAGGCAGCCCTGTTCGACCACTCCAGCACCTCTCCGGTCAGTAAGTGGAATGCAAATTATAGGTTCATTCTGTCGAAACAGTCAAACCAATTTCGGTCTATAGAGGTCAAGCCAGCCAAGTTTGCTCATGCGTTCGAAGTCTGAATCGAGAGACCAGAGCTGTGCCTCTTGTTTAACCGTGAGCGCGCCGATCAAAAGATCTCTAAATCCGAAATGTTGTCCGGTCTTCATCGCTTCTTCCAGCCACAGATCAATCGTATTCCAGGTATCCGGTTCCGGATAATAGATAGGCAAAGCTGACAGCACGCTCCGAAGCCTGGCGAACATAGACTTCGGACTGCCAGAGAGTATTTCAATCTTCACAGGAGCCGTAAGCATTGCTTGATCCAGGTCCAACAATTCTTTCACGTGATTTCCGATGATCTGATTCGTTCCGCGAAAGAAGTCAATCCAGACCGTGGTATCTATAGAAATCACCGCTTTCGTTTCCGAACCGGCCGACGCCGGGATTTGGGAAGGTCAATTTCCAAATGAACCGCACCCATAAGGCTCTTCAATTCCTCGATTCTTTTCCGTCTGACTAACTCCTGCAAAGAAAAGATCACGGTATCCGTTTTTGATTTGAATCCCATCAAACGGCGTGCCTCCTCAATTAAATCTTCAGGAATGTCAATTGTTGTTCGCATATAAACAGGTTAAGTTTATATGCATAGAGATGTCAAGGATTCCTCAATATAGATGATTCATCCTCGGAAAGGAACTTTGGTGACCGCATTGCAAGAAAATTGACGGAACCGTGACAGAAAATTGGTATAATGCGTTGACGAGAGGGAGGAGGGGACATGAAGACACGCCGTTTGTATTTTCTCTGGATCTTTACGATCCTCTGTTCCATTGCCAATGCAGCACCAGTAAGCCAGGCCATCAAGACCGATCACTTTGGTTACCGCCCCAATGATGTGAAGGTTGCCATTTTTTCCACAAACCCGGGCTCAACTGTGGAACTCAGGAACAGCAGCGATGTAGTTGTCCTGACCATTCCCGGCGGTGGCGGATCCATTACAAGCAAAGGTTTGGATAGCGCTCCTTCCGGCGACACGATCTGGTGGGTGGATTTCTCGGTGTTCACAACTCCCGGAATCTATCGTCTCTACAGTCCCTCCCTCAACGCGCAATCCTACGATTTTGAAATCAAAGAAAATGTGTACAATGCCGCGCTCAAAACTGCATTGAAAACTTTTTATTATCAGCGCTGCAACACACCGAAAACTGCAACACACGCAGGCAACTGGGCGGATGCAACCGCGTGCCATATGACTGATACAGCAGTGCGCCCTGCGGCCGGTCATACCGATTTTGGAACGTTTAATCTGACCGGCGGGCATCATGATGCGGGAGATTACAACAAGTATGTATGGGGAGCTGCATCAACCGCGATACTCTTTCTGTTGCGCGCTTATGAAGATAACCCGGGACTCTTTAAAGATGGAGATCAAAATATTCCGGAGTCCGGAAATGGAATTCCGGATCTGCTGGATGAAGTCAAATGGGAGCTCGATTGGTTTTTGAAAATGCAGCTCGCCAGTGGAGCAGTGCTTTATCAAATGCACGTGGATGGATTTGCATCCAATGCCCCTCCCAGCATCGATACCAATGTCCGTTTTTACCAGAATCCAAATATGGAATCGGGCGCCGTTTTCGCGGGCACACTTGCATATGCTTCGCGAGTGTTTGCAAATGCTGGCATGACGACCTATTCAAATACGCTGAAAACTGCGGCGAATAATGCGTGGGCCTGGCTCTTAACGCAGAGTGACTCAGGAACCGATGCGGTTCGTGAGACAAAAGCCTGGGCAGCCGCTGAAATTTATCGCACTTCAGGAACTGCGTCCGCAAAAAGTTATGTTGACAATTTCTATCCAAGCAGCTGGGCAGGACGTTTTTTCAACGTCGCGCGTTACGACACTCATGCAGCCGTAACTTATATTCAAACTCCGGGAGCAACTGCTGCTGTTGTTCTGAACATGCAGCAAGACATTCGCGATCAGGTAAATTATCTTTTCAGCAACGACGATCTTTATCGAAACGGAATGCCTTCCTGGTCCTACCACTGGGGCTCCAATACGCCTCGCGCAGCCCAGGGTTTGTTTCTGTTAAAGGCTGCGCAGCTTGGCCTAACCGGTTCTCACACCGCGCAAGAATGCATCCGCCACGCGCAGGATTTCTTGCATTTCTTTCATGGACAGAATGCGTTGAACATGATGTACCTGACCAACATGGCTTCGCTGGGCGGCGACCATTCCAGTTTTCAGTTTTATCATGCGTGGTTTGGCGATTCTGCAAACAGTTACTCCCGCACAAATTTCATGGGCAAGCCTACTTCTATCATCGAACCGGATTATCCATATTACAAAGGCACAGATAATCACGGTGTAAATGACAACAAGACTTCCACCCACGGACCCGCTCCCGGTTTTGTGCCGGGCGGTCCGAATGCGAGTTACAGTGGAACGGCGATTCCACCGGCAAATGCAGGTTGGTCCAACAGATATTATCGTGATTGGGCGGATCAAACAGTATGGACCGCGATGACCTGGGAGATCACCGAAAATTCGATTGGCTATCAAGGACCGTACGTTGCATTAGCCGCGTACTTTTCACAGGTCGCAGGATGCACTTCGAATGCGCAATGTGATGACGGCCTCTTCTGCAATGGCGCCGAAACTTGCTTCAGCAGCAGTTGTCAGCCGGGAACGAATCCCTGTCCCGGACAATCCTGCGATGAAGAGGGTGACTTCTGCTTTGTGGATCCCTGCGATCATGATGGTGTTTGCGAAGCGAATGAGAATTGCAACAACTGCGCATCGGATTGCATCGCGAGTCCGCCACCTGGTTGCGGAAACGGTGTTTGCGAACCGTCGCTTGGTGAAGATTGTGTTTCGTGCGCATCGGATTGCCGCGGAAAACAGAATGGACCAACGAAAAACCGGTTCTGTTGCGGAGATGGTGATGGCAGCAATCCCGTTAGCTGCAGCGATAGTCGTTGCAATGCAGAAGGTTTTGTTTGCAGCTCACAGCCGCCTGTTTCGTACTGCTGCGGCGATCTGGTTTGTCAGGGCGCAGAGACAAGTTGCAATTGCGGGATCGATTGCGGCGCGCCAGAACCAGGCGAATGTGATCCACCGCCACCACCAGGTTGCGATAATGATGGCGTGTGTGAACAAGGTGAAACCTGCAACAGTTGCAGCAATGATTGTTCGGGCCGAACGGGTGGCAAACCGTCCCAACGCTATTGTTGCGGTGACGGCATCCAGCAAGCCCCTGAAGGGAACGGCGCCATCTGTGACGGTAATTATTAACAAGAAATTCTTAACGCAGAGAACGCGGAGTCGCAGAGATCTAAATATTTCTATTTTATTTCTCTGCGTCTCTGCGTCTCTGCGTTAAAAAAGAGCTTCCTACTTTGGCTGCGGAACGATGCGGATATAAGGCTTGGGAGATTTCCAACCTGACGGGTATTTTTCCTTAGCCTCTGCGTCTGAAACAGCAGGAACGATGATCACATCTTCGCCATGCTTCCAGTTCACGGGTGTTGCCACTTTGTGTTTTGCCGTCAACTGACAGGAATCCAGGAGCCGCAACACTTCATCGAAATTGCGTCCTGTGCTCATCGGATAGGTCAGCATCGCTTTGACTTTTTTGTCTGGTCCGATGATAAACACGGACCGTACCGTTGCATTGTCAGCCGCTGTGCGCCCTTGCGATGTGTTGCCTGCATTATCCGGAAGCATGTCATAAGCTTTTGCGACGTTCAGTTCCGGATCGCCGATTAACGGATAGTTAATCGCGGCACCCTGTGTTTCTTCAATATCCTTCGACCACCTTTCATGATCCGTTACGGGATCAACACTCAGACCAATGACTTTCGTATTCCGTTTCGCGAATTCAGGTCCAAGTTTCGCCATGTACCCTAGTTCAGTCGTGCAAACTGGAGTAAAGTCTTTCGGGTGAGAAAAAAGGATCGCCCAGCCATCGCCAATCCATTCATGGAAATTGACTTTGCCCTGGGTCGTTTCAGCCGTAAAGTTCGGAGCTTCGCTGTTAATTCTCAGCGCCATTGGTTCACCTCGATTTCACAAATATCTTTTAATTTTAGCACTTAAGGACCACTCATTAAATAATAGCGGGAAATGTCCAGGAAAACTGTCATCGGGGACAGGCGAGGTTGTTGAAAAATTCGAAGAGCTGGTTTTTCTAGTGGGAGCGCAGGCATCCTTGCCCGCAAAAAGCTGGTCGAGTTAACGCGCTATTACGGACTGGAAGTCCGCGCTCAACTGAATTTCTCAACAACTTCGCCCTCTGATTAACTTTGCGCTAAATAGTCAAATAATTCGAGGACATCGGGAGGGCAGAGGGAATCGGTGCACCGAATCTTACGGCCGTCCTCAAATTCAAGCTCATGATAAAAATCGTCCGATCGCGCCGGTTCGAGTGGACCCGAGCTTTCCAGAGTTCTAAGAACGTTTTGCAATTTGTGCGGTAGCTGTTCCGAATCCACTTCCACTTCGCGAACAATGTTCGCGATTCCACCGCTTCGCCGGTAACGAATTCTCATTTCACCTCAATCCCCACATCGGCCCATGCGCTTTTTACGCTCTCCTGTTCTTTGCTTCGTTTTCCAAAAAGATTAGCCGCCACTTCATTTGTCATGTCTGCAAATTCCTGGAAGCTGGTATCAGCGCCCAGCTTTTCCGTCACAGCCACATACCAGATGCGGCCCGCTGTCTCCCAGGCATTTCCGCGCAAAGCAGCTGCCAAATTGTAAAAAGCTTTGTTCGGTATGCCAGAATTAATATGGACACCACCATTATCATCGGTCGTGTGAACATAGTCTTCCATGTGACACGGTTGCTCATCTTTTCCGATCAACGGATCGTCGTACGTTGTTCCCGGAGCTTTCAGCGAACGGATTCCAACACCATGGATTTTTTTTGTGAAGAGACCTGTTCCCACAATCCAGTCTGCATCTTCTGCGCTCTGCTTCTTTAAATATTGTTTCGCCAGTATTCCAAAAACATCCGACAAACTTTCATTCAAGGCGCCCGTCTGTTCCGTGTAGCGCAATCCCGCTTCAAACTGTGTGATGCCATGGGTCAGCTCATGCGCTATGATGTCAATCGGGCGAGTAAACCGCGCGAAGATTTCACCATCTCCATCTCCGAAAACCATCTGTTGTCCGTTCCAGAATGCGTTGCTGAACTTCCGCCGGTAATGCACAGTGCTGTCGAGTTGCAGGCCATTTCCATCGATTGAATTTCGTTCGAACACTTTGTAAAAGAAGTCATACACCTTCCCCGTCCCATCGTAAGCTTCATTCACGCTGATATCTTTTATCGCCGCGTCGCCTTCGGCCCGAACCAGGCGCCCCGGCAATTCCATTCCATTTTTTGCGTCATAGATGGTTCTGCGTTTCACTCCGGGAGCCACGGCGAGTAGAGAAGAAAGATTCGACAGAGCTTTTCTTTCTCCGCGCAACTCAGCGGACACACTGAGATTCAGAAAAGCAAACTGCCTTTGACGGGCATTTCCGATCGCCGCAATATGCTGAAAAATTTGTGGCGGAATAAAAGCGCAGCCGCACTGCATTGCAACATTATAGTCCCCCAATCACATTCGCCAGAGCTTCAATCCCCTGCACGATTCTATTGGGAGGCAATGCAGAATAGCCCAACAACAAACCGTCCCGCTCCAACTCTCTTTCGCTGTAAAAAGATAGCGCGGGAACTTCGATCCCATGCAATGCTGCTTCGCGGGATACCGCTTTGTCGCTGAGGCCTTTTCGCAGCCAGCCGATTAAATGCATTCCGGCGGAGCCAGGCTGGAGCTGCAGATCCTTGCGCAAAAAATAGTTGACAGAGTCAACTAATTGTTTTTGCCTTCTTGCATACACTCTGCGCATTTCCCGGATGTGGCGTTCGAAACGGCCCGAACTGATGAATTCTGCGAGCGCTGCCTGTTCCAGGATGGGAGAATGACGGTCCGCAACAGCCTTTGCATTTGCAAAGGCGCCAACCAGATCGGATGGAACGATGAGATACCCCAGTCTCAACCCCGCGAACATCACTTTACTGAATGTTCCCATATAAAGAACACGATCATTTTGATCCAGGCCCTGCAAAGCCGCCAGAGGCCGCCCATCATAACGAAACTCGCTGTCGTAATCGTCTTCAATAATCCACGCTTTCTGTTTCTGCGCGAATTCCAAAAGCGCAAGCCTCCGCTGTAAGGACATCGTGATGCCCAGCGGAAACTGATGAGAGGGAGTAATGTAGATGCAGCGCGGCGCCTGTGAATTCTTGATCGCTTTCCATTGCAATCCTTCTTCATCAATCGGCACAGAAATCACGCGGGCTCCGGACGTTTTCAACGCGGCGCGGGCGCCTTTGTATCCCGGATCCTCCATCCATACAGTATCCGCAGCATCAAGGAATACCCGGCAACACAAATCCAATGCCTGTTGCGATCCGCTCACGATCAATACCCGATCAGCCTGACACCGCGCGCCCCGGCTTCGATTCAGATAGGCAGCGATTGCCTCGCGCAATGGGAGATAGCCCTGCGCGTCGCCATAGTGAAAATCACGCGCTCTCAACCGGCGCAAGCTCCTGGAAAGAAGTTTGCCCCAAAGCGGAAACGGAAACATTTCCAGCGCAGGCGTTCCCGGTCTGAATGAAAACTTTGCTCCGTGTTTTGATGGCAACGAAACCATTGTTTCGGCCAGAATTTTACCGCGCTTCGACAAAATCCTTTTTCTCGTTTTACTTTCTTGGGTAGCGGGTGCAACGGAAATGTTTGCAACATAGTTCCCTGATCCGATTTTTCCGTAAATGCAGCCTTCCGCTATCAATTGCTCGTACGCGTTAAGAACCGTATTCCGCGAAATCTTCAACTGAGATGCCAAAGCCCTGGTCGATGGTAAACGCTGCCCTGCGACGAGACGTTTTTCTAGGACCGCTGACCGAAGCTCCTGATATAGCTGTCGGTAGAGTGGTTTCGCAGAATGAGGATCCAGCCCAAAAATGTTCATTTTCTAAGTGGTACCATCAATATAGCATTAAATGGACCTATAAAGGTACCATTCTGTTTATTAGAATCGAGGCATGGTTACCGAATCAAAAATTATCCAGCATCCGGAGAGAGCCGTTCCGCAGGAAGCCGCAAACATTCTGCAGGAGGGACTCGTTGCTCATATCGGATTCACGGTAATGGACCGTCCGCACGTAATTCCGGTTTCTTATTTTTATGAGCTTTCAAAGCCGGACCGGATTTACATTCACGGTGGAAAGACCAGCCGATTGATGCAGCACCTTGCAAGTGGGGCACAGGTTTGCGTTGAAGTGACTCTGCTGGATGGCCTGATCTATTCGCGGTCCGCGAAATATCACTCGATGAACTATCGCTCTATGGTTTGTTTCGGAAGAGGAAGCGCGGTCGATTTGATTGAAGAAAAAGCGGAAATCCTAAAAAAGGCTATTGAGAGATACTTTCCGGGCCGACAGGAGGGGAAGGATTATCAGAAAGCTCCGGTAGAGCATTTAGCCGCCACAACTCTGGTCGAAATCCGGATTGAGGAGTGGTCGGCAAAAGCGCGGGAAGGTGGACCGAGAGGTCCGATGGATGCAGATCCAGGCGCTGAAGGAACTTGTGGAATCCTTCTAACCGCACTGGCATGAAGTCTGTTTTTCGCTAGCCACTTTCTCAATCCGTATATGCTGGTTGGCTGACACACACAACGATTTTCCCTTAGAATAGCGTTCCAGTTTGTACAAGAAGACTTCCGGACGTTCGCGATCTAAAGCGACTTCGCCAAGCGTGTAAAGCAGCATAAATAAACCAACAATCTCTTTCATGGTTTTCTCCTTGTCACTTCGCCATCTATACTTATGCAAAATATTGAATGATCAAAGCAGTCTGGGATGAAATCCACAAAAAAGGTTCCGGATTGGCTACCCCGAGCTATGAAATCAATCCGTTTGAGAGTGAAATGCGTATATTCTGAAGATCGCCGGCAAGACGCCCGCGCTACTTTGTTAATATGATCCACTCACTTCGACTGCTTTTATTGCTAACTCTAGCGTTTACAGCATCTGCTCAAGAAGACTCTTGTTTGATTGATGTACACACACATATCGGCTCGTTCCGCGGCTTCGAAATCGGGGAAAAATTCCTGTTGGAAAACATGAATCGTTACCGGGTCCATTACGGATTGGTTTCGAATCTCGATGGCGCAAACCTTCCGCGCATTACAAAAAATCTGGATGAATTAAAAACAAATCTAGAAACAGTAAATTTTGTAAAGCGGCATCCTGAACAGTTTCGCGGCCTTTTCTGGGCAAGGCCGAAGGATGGTTCCGCGTCGAATCTCGAAAAACTGCTCGCGGATGAAAATGGGATTTTCGTTGGCGTCAAATTTCATCCGGAGTTCAATCAATTCAACGTAGAGGAGGAACGCATCCAGGATTACTTGAAATTATGCGAGAGATATAAGCTTGCAGCAGTTTTTCATTCGGGACGAACTGGTTCCAATTCCGATCCACAAGACATTTACGCGCTGGCAAGAGAACACCCCGCGGTTCCTTTCGTTCTCTATCATATGGGTTTTTTCGGCCCTCATGACGATGCAATTCGTGTAGCGGCGGAGGCACGAAAAAAGCAGGACGCAAAAATCTATCTCGAGACATCGCAGGCGGACATTGGCTCGGTCCTCACAGCGATCGAACAACTGGGCGGCGCCGCGGTCTTATTTGGGACTGACGCTACATACTTCGGGCGCAATCACTATGGTCGTTATCAGGAGCTACTGAAAACGCTTGCGGAGAAGCTCAACTCTGCTGATTATTTCCGCGTAACCGGCGGAAATGCGATCCGCATCTTTAATCTGACTGAACTTCCAAAGAATCGCCCGTGTGATGATCCTCAATCTGAAATCGCAAAAATGCGTGGATGGCCTTTCGCGCTTCCTCGCTTGCAGTTTTGATCCGAACCTCGCCACCCAACTCCGTCTCGTGAAAACTGTACGTGATTTTATTCCGGTGAAGAATCATTTCCTCGACTCCAGGCGGAACCCGTTCATGAATTTCCTTTGGCTTTGAAAAGTCTCCTTGCGAAAAAAGCTCCTTGATCTCTACAAAATGCTTTCTAATATTTTCGATGCTTTCCAGGTCCTTTGCTTCCCTTGCCTCAGCTACGATCACACCGCCATCCTGTTTCAACAGGAAATGATGAATCGTTTTCGTGTGATCGAAACCCATCACGCGATCGCCCCGCTGCTCCATTTGTCCCTGATGCTCTGCGTGATGCGGACAGGCGGTGTCCTCAGCAAATGCAAAAGGACAAAAGAACAATAAAAGAATGCACAGAATCCTATTCATGGCGTTTCTCCTTTTTCTTTTTCAGACCTGCTGGAATCAGTGGAGAGGATGGCGTGATCTGAACGTTCTGTTTTCTCGCAAGTTTTTCCAGTAGCAAAGCCCTCTTCCCTGGCCCGGTATGCGCGAGGAGGCTCTCCCACTCATCTACACAGCTCTGCAAATCCTGCTTCGCCCGGATGAGTTCTTTGATTTGAACTTCAATCGCTTTCAGCTTTTCCTGCGCAACCTGCTGCACTCTATGACACGGGTTGCCACCTCGATCGCGGATCTGGAAGATTTTGCTAAGCTCGGCAATCGTAAAACCTACTGCCAGAGCCGAACGAATGATGCGCACGCGGTCCAGTGATTCGACAGGATATTTGCGGTAGCGGTTTTGCGAACGTTCCGGTCTCTGAATCAATCCTTTCCGCTCGTAATAGCGGATGGTATCCGGACTGACTCCCGATAAGCGCGCCAGTTCTCCCGAAAGTAAAAACTCCTTCGTTCTGCCGGTCATCAACGTCCATGATAGACCCTGGAACATGTTCCAAAGTCAAGTTAGTTCGACGCACTCCAGGGAGGAACAACGCCGTTCATGCGTGCGTACGCAATCGACTGCCCCAGATGTTCATGAAGATGCATGGTTGCAGTAAAAAATACATCGCGGTATGTCGTGTTTTGCCCGAACAATTCCACCGATTTTTCGAGATCCGCATCCGAAGTTTTCAAAGCTGCCTGGCGGAGATGTTCCACGGACTTCTTGATGGCAGCGATCACCTGAGCTTTTTCGGTAATGTTTTTTTCCATGTCGCGGTTGAAATCAGCAGGAGGCTGAATTCCCATGAATTTCATCAAGAAATAGTTTCCGGCGGCAATATGAACGTACACTTCGCTGATGGAACGTACTCCCTCGGAAGGGCGCCAAGAATATTTCTCAGCCGGGACCGCTTCGGCCAATTCGACGATCTTCTCCGACACAGCGTCCAATTGTTTTAGAAATTCGGCCCGGAAACCGGAAGAAGGAGTTTCCTGCCCGAAAGAAGAATCAGCAAAAAATACTGAGAAAGTAAGGATCAAAATTGAGAGAACAAACCGCTTCATGTGTACCTCCAGAATGTCTAATATTAACCGCCAGGACGCCAGGACGCCAAGGGGTGGTTCGAACTATTGAACTTTATTATTATTCTTGTAGCGCGGACGTCTCGTCTGCGCACCCTTGCAGGCGGGACGCCCGCACTACTTGGTTATAGCTTGGAGTTATCGGGATGAGTATTGCTTGGAAAGCTAAATCCGCTAAATTCTGGCAAGAATGGATGAAACCGCTTCTTGTCATTCTGATCATCACTTCTTCATTTCGTTCGGCCATCGCCGATTGGAACGATGTGCCGACCGGCTCGATGAAGCCGACAATCATGGAAGGGGATCGCATTTTTGTAAACAAACTCGCGTATGATTTGAAAATTCCATTCACCACTTCTCAGGTGGCTCATTGGAATGATCCCAAGCGCGGAGAGGTGGTGGTTCTATTCTCGCCATTCGATGGAAAGCGACTGGTGAAACGGGTCGTGGGACTTCCGGGAGACAAAATTGAGCTTAAGGACAATCAGCTTTATGTAAATGGGAAGAGCGTCCAATACGATTCACTGGACGCAAGCGTGATCAGAGAAATTCCATTGGAAGAGCGGTCCTTCTTTCATTTTTCAACAGAAGATTTGAGTGGACGAAAACACCCTGTGATGATCACACCGGGAAGACCTTCTTTGAAGTCGTTTGATGCGATTCAAGTTCCCGCGAATCATTACTTCGTGATGGGTGACAACCGGGATAACAGTTTCGATTCCCGGCACTTCGGCCCTGTGAATCGTGGCAAGATTGTGGGGCGCGCAGTCGGTGTGTCGTCGCCTCATTGAACCCGAATCAGCATTACTCTCCGCGCTGGCACCGCTTCTTCACCAAACTCCCTTGATTTACTCTTTTGGTTTGAGACCGGCGTCTTCCAGGAGATGATCGAGTCTCATCAAATCGGCCGGTAAGAGCACAGAAGTCCCTGGTTTTGCCAGACCACTCAGCTGGTGAAGATACTGTTGAGCAAGTCGCAGCTGAACCGCTTCTGCGCCACCCTCTTCTGTGATGACTGCTGCCAGTTTTTCAATGGCTTCAGCCGTAGCGCCGGCGATGGATTCGATCTCTCGCGCCCGTCCCTCCGCTTCGTTGATCCGTTTTTGCATTTCTCCTTCCGACTTGTTTACGGCTTCCTGAAGCAACCCTTCCGAATTATTGACCCTGCTCTGTTTATCTCCTTCCGATTGGGCCAGCAGCGCGCGGCGTTCCCGTTCGGCCCGCATCTGTTGTTCCATTGCGTTCTTGACCGATGCAGGCGGCACAATGTTTTTCACTTCGTACCTGTGAACCAGAATTCCCCATGTCATACCGACATCATTCAATACGCCGACAATCTTCGAATTGATTAGATCCCGTTCTTCAAACGTCTTGTCCAGTTCGAGCGTTCCGATGATGGAACGAACGGTGGTTTGGGCCATCTGTATTGCGCCATAACGGTAATCGGTAATTCCATAACTGGCCTTCACAGGATCCATAACACTGATGTAGATTACGCCATCGACCTCCACCTGAACGTTGTCCGTTGTGAAACATTCCTGCGGCGGCACATTGATCGTCTCTTCTTTCAGATCCTGGATGTATGCCACCCGTTCGAAAAACGGAACCAACAGATGGAAACCGGGACCCAGTGTTCTGCTGTATTTTCCAAGGCGTTCCACTATGTATGCGGATTTTGTAGGAACGATGCGGATCGAACGGACAAGTTTTACGACAAGAATCAGCGCAAGAATTCCCCAGACAGCGAAATCAAAAACATTCATGATTGCCTCCTGATGTCGCGTGCACGGGCGGAGCTTAACGGCGGCGGCGCAGGTATCGCATCATCGGTTGAATGATCGCTCATTCCCTGTGTAATGGCGCCGATCCCTTCAAAGAAAGCTTTCATGTTCGCCATCTGTTGCGGGACTACGGTCACATTTGCATTCCTGATGATCTGTCCAACTTCTTCGATGTATTGTTCCAGCACGCGCATTTTAATCGCCTGCTTTCCGCCCGGTTTGCGAATTGCGGCGGCAATGCGGGCAATTCCGCGCGCGGAAGCCTCGGCCAGAATCTCGATCTCCTTCGCTTTCCCTACAGCTTCGTTAATTCTCTTTTGTTTTTCTCCTTCGGAGAGGTTAATCGCTTCCTGTCTTTCTCCTGTCGATAGATTGATGCGTGACTCTTTTTGTCCCAACGCCATCGTAATCTCGGCGCGTTTTTGGCGCTCTGCTTCCATCTGTTTTTCCATCGTTTCCAGCATGTGTTTGGAAGGTGTGATATTCCGAATTTCGTACCGGATCATCTTCACACCCCACGGTTCCGAAGCCTTATCGATTTCCCGCACGATATTTTCGTTCACCTTCTCCCTTTCAGAAAATGTGTCATCCAGAACCAGCTTGCCGATTTCAGAACGCATGGTTGTTTGTGCCAGGCTGATCCCGGCAAGACGGTAATCGCCGATTCCATAACTCGCTTTTACCGGATCCATCACCTTGAAGTATACGATTCCGTCCACTTCCACCTGTACGTTATCGCGGGTGATGCAAACCTGCGGCGGCACATCGATAACCTGTTCCCGCATCTCATGTTTGTAAGCGATGCGATCGACAAATGGAATTAGAAAATGAAACCCCGGTAACAAAGTCCCGCCGAACTTTCCAAGGCGTTCCTTGATGCACGCTTCTCTCATCGGCACCACAACAAACATTTTCCAGACAATGAACAAAAGCAGAAGCGTCGGTATCGTTATCAACGTTGTAAACATACATTTCTCCTTTTTGAACAGAAGGTCGCAAAGGAAGCAAAGATTAATAAATTCTTTGCGGTCTTTGCGTACTTCTGTTCAAGATTCCTTTTCAACTGAGGAAGAGAGTTCCTGATGCGATTCAACCACCCACACAAGGTTATCGCGGTATAGCAGCTTCGCTTTTTGACCGGGTAAAAGTGTGCCCTCCCGCGTGATAGCAGGCCAGGTGGTCCCTGCAAACCGGATTCGTCCTTGCTGGTTAGAATCGCTGACTGTCTGCACAACTTCAACGATCGATCCGAGAGCCATCACATCCTCGTCTGTATAGGAATAAGTGCTTTCGGAGGGGATCCACCTCAGCAAAAAATGACGAAGACCAAGCAACAAAACAATCGAGGTAAAAAACCAGACAGTAAATGACTCCATCAGGCCCGGGAAAAAACCAAGCCAGCGAAGTCCGGCAACGATGATTGCTGCCAGACCCAGAAAACACACCACCAGTCCTGGCAGGAAAAATTCTGTTGCGATCAAAAGGATACCGGCAATCAGCCAGATCCAGGTAATAGCATCCATCATGTAAATCCGTGGGAAACTTTCATTGTATCATTTAGTAGTGGCAGAGCATTTTCCATATGGCGTTTAAAAGCATGTTAGGCGCAAACACTCAGATCTTGCGTCGAAATTATCACTGGCGTGAAAATGCTCTGCAAATCTGGCAAGCAGAGCATTTGCTCAAAAAGAGTAGGTTCGTCCTGTTGCAAGCATTTTCAGCTATAAATCATTTCAGAAACAGTGGCAAATGCTCTGCCACTACATAGATATGACAACGAACGATCTACGATCGGAGATTGTACGGATCAGTCATCTCTTCTACGAACGCCGATGGTCACTTGCCACCAGCAGCAACTACTCTGCGCGCGTTGATCCAAATACAGTTCTGATTACAGCATCCGGATTGGATAAGGGAAAACTGACCGAGGGTGATCTATTACTGATCGATCTGGAGGGCAATCCGCGGGAAGAAAGTAGCCAAAAAGCATCGGCGGAAACATATCTTCACTGTGAGTTATACAAGCATGATCCGGAAATCGGGGCGGTTCTTCACACCCATTCGGTCTTTGCAACCGTCCTTTCCTCACTTCGCAATCTTCTCTCGGTGCATGGATATGAAATGTTGAAAGCGTTGCGCGGGATTTCAACACATTTACACACGGAGCACATCCCGGTTTTTCCAAACGATCAGGATATGAGATCTCTGGCTCAAATGGTCCTTCCTTATCTCGAAAAAAAACCGGGCGTACACGGTTTTTTGATCGCGGGCCATGGCCTCTACTGCTGGGGAAGAGATCTTGCGGAAGCCCTCCGGCATACGGAGGCATTTGAATTTTTGTTGGAATGCGAATACCGTAAACTTATGATTAATGATAAAGGTTAAAACTTATGAGTCTGTTGAAACTTTTTGAAGAAGACAATTCTAAGGACTGTCAGGAGTTCACGGTGTTTGAAGAAATCGCAGCAAAACTGCGCGAAGTCAGAATCCACTTCGAACGCTGGACCGCAGACCGGGAGCTTACAAAAGATTCGACTCAGGAAGAAATACTTGCCGCCTACGACAGGCCGGTGCGAGAACTGATGGAACGATGTGGATTTGTCACGGCAGATGTCATCTCGGTGCATCCGGAAATGCCGAATCATCCCGAGCTCCGCAAGAAATTTCTGGAAGAACACACCCACAGCGAAGATGAAGCTCGATTCTTTGTGGATGGCTGCGGCCTTTTCTATATTCACACGAACGAACGCGTCTACGCAGTCCTCTGCGAACGAGGCGATTTTATCGATGTACCGGCGCACACCAGACACTGGTTCGATATGGGTCCGCGACCGCTACTGAAAGCAATCCGGACGTTTACGACTCCTGAGGGTTGGGTTGCTGATTTCACAGGGTCGGATATCGCCTCCAGATTCCCAAGATTCGAAACACTCATCGCTGTTCCAGCATGATTCGGGCTGTCCTTTGTGACATTGAAGGGACAACAACTTCGCTGTCGTTCGTTCATGATGTCTTGTTTCCGCTCTCGCGCGAAAAAATGGATTCCTTCATTCGCGAGAATTGGACCGCTCCTGAGCTGCAACCAATTCTTGATGATTTGAAGAAAAAAATTCCAATTGAGAATCCTCCTCCCCCAGATGTCGTTGCTTTGTTGCAAGCGTGGATCGATGCGGACAAAAAAGATAGAGCATTAAAAGAGATCCAGGGAAGGATCTGGAAAGAAGCTTTTGAAAGCGGGAAAATACGCGCCCCTGTCTACCCGGATGTCCCGGAAAAGTGGGCAGAATGGAAACGCCAGGGCTTGAGTATCTATATCTTCAGCTCCGGGTCGATCGAAGCTCAACAACTGCTCTTCCGGTATTCCGAAGCGGGGGATTTGACACACTTTATTGACGGATATTTTGATACCACGACCGGCCCCAAGAAAGTTGCGGCATCCTACGAAAAGATCGCAAATACGATAGAGATGAATCCCGCAGATATCCTCTTTCTTTCCGATATGCCAGCTGAGTTGGACGCTGCCCGGCAGGCCGGCATGCAAACCATTCAATTGATGCGGGACAGTGTTCATTTGGTAGCAAGAACATTCCATGAGATATGAAATTTAACCGGCAGAACTTAGACAAATGGAAAGAATTATCATGGAAAGAGCGCCGGATACTACTAAGTGCTGTCCTGCTGCTACCGGCCACAGCGCTGGCATTGCGGTTTCTAGGATTTAATACTACTCAATCCCTTCTTTCACGACTCATTCAGTTGAGAAAGGAAAAGCCGCCGGAGGAACTGCAGAAAGTGGCTGCTTCAACAACGCGAATTGTGCAGATTGCTGCCAGTTACGGATTCTATCGCGCGAGCTGTCTCCCGCAATCATTATGTTTGTGGTGGCTTTTGAAACTGCAAAGCATCCAATGTGAATTGTTTCTTGGAATGCAAAAAGAAGCTGATACCTTTAAGGGTCACGCCTGGGTGGAAGTATCCGGTCATGTCCTGAACGATCATGAAGATGTCGGCTCAAGATATATTTCCATGTTCGATGTGCGCAAGTGATTCATAGAGACTTTCGAAGTCCTGGATCATCCTTTCGACAGAAAACTTTTCCTTTACCATTTCATATGCCTGCTTTCCCAATTTCATCCTGAGCGAGGGATTCGAAAGAACTTTGCACGTCCCTTCCGCAAGAGCTTGAGCGTCATTCGGAGATACGAGGTATCCATTTACCTCATCCTGGATGATCTCCGGTATCCCTCCTACGCCTGAACCAATTACAGGTTTGCTCAAGGACATAGCTTCCAATATCGCCCGGGGCAGGCCTTCTGAAAGGGATGGCTGCACCAGGACATCTATTGCGCTCATAAACCGAACTGCGTCAAACCGAAAACCAGCAAAACGAAAGTGATCGCTGAATCCGGTCTCGTTCGCATGCCTCCGTAATTCGCCGTTCGTGAAATCAGCGCCAACGAAAACAAAAACTGCATCGGGAAATTCTTGAAGAATCAACGGAGCGGCTTTGATGATGAGATGGTGTCCTTTGATGAATCTCAGGTCACCCGCGGAGCCGATCACCGGAGCATCAGGTTTAATACCCAGCTCTTGCAGCCGTTTTCTGGAGTATTAGAAAGACGGAGCCTGATCATTCATTGAGGCTGGGGGATTCTTCCTGTTCGACAGGCGACCCCACGAGCTCTTCCTGACCACCGCCAGGACCAGAATCGCCGGAGCCCGGAGTTCCTCCAAGTGTCAGGCTTCGAATATCACCGTACTTGATCAGTTTTGGGGTCTTGTATGGACGCCTTTTCGCCTCATTTTTTTGATTGATTTCTTCACGATCTTTCATTTTCACATCCATTATTTTAGGTCTCCTCTAAGTGTACATCATTTACGCAGCCTCGTTGCAGATAATGGTCCTGCCAAAGCGGTGCATCCATTCATCGAAACTAATGCAAAGCCAATCGACCATTTTCCCCATAGACGATCTGTTACGCATAGGCGTCAGCTCGAGCCAGTCAGAGCTTACGTATTTTGGCCATACACGATCCGTTCTTGTCAACAACCTTCGAATCCGTTCAGATTCTTTTCTAAATCCGAGAGAATGCAACGGCTTTAGCGAAATATTCGTTGTCCGCGTGCGGATTTCTTCCGGAAGAATGTTCAACATTGCGTTAGGCAAAACTAATTTGTAAACGCCTCTTCTGTAAAGCTGGTTCAGGGGAATGCTTAACATGAAGTCCACAAGCCTGCGGTCCCTATATGGATCCCGTACATCAACGCCGCATCGTGATGCATGAGGAATTTCGACGGAGAAATTATGCGCGGTGAATAGACCAAGAATATGGTTATGTCTTGATCTAAAGATCGGATCCTTGTTTTGTACAGGCCAATTCACGCGCTCAGGTAAAAGATTCCGCGCATAGTCGGTCAACCAATCGGGTGCTGGCGGTTTCCAATTCGGCGAAAAGCGTTTGAGGATTAAGCTACCTTTAAAGGCAGTAGATTGGAAAAAATTTCTGATTCCCTTACGTGTAACATGCCAGACCGTGTCACGAATGGCCTGTCTGAAATTGCCGTAATGGAGCAAGTCGGTCAGCCAGTACTTGGTTCCTGAGTAAAGTTTGTCGCTTGCCGTTCCAACCAGGACGATCCGGCTTCCGGATTCAGATGCGGTCCGGAATGCCCGCTCCTTTAACATGCGAAATGAATTACTTACAGGCGTACTTGGATTGATCGGCCAATTTTCGTAATTACGCAGCGGCCATTCGTTATCAGCGCAAAACTGAAATGGATCAATCTCATACTTTTCAATCATTTTGTTGATGAACACTCCTTCATCACAGGACGCGAGTTCCTTGAATCTCCACGAAACTGCTTTCAACCTGTCATTCATATTTCGCGCGGCAACAGCTGCAACAGAAGTGGAATCCAGCCCACCACTCATCATCACGGCCGGCCGGCCAATGCATCGCAAGCGTGATTGCACACTTTGTTGAAAAAGGTCCCTGTACTGTTCAGCGTACTCTTCATCGGATTGGAGTTTTGAATCATAAGCGAATTCATAATTGAAGTATTGCCGGACACGGAGATGACCGTTTTCAAACGAAATAAGATGGCCTGGTAGCAGCTCTTTTATGTCCTTAAAAAATGTAGATCCATCAAACGGAGGAGGTTCAAAGGCAAAATAGGTGGCAATGCGTGTTTCATCCAATTGATCGTTGACATCAGGATCCTGAAGAAGAGCGCGTTCTTCCGATGCGATCAGGAGCGCATTTTTTTGATGCGAGTAGAACAATGTTCGATCTCCAAGCGGATCTCGTACCGCAACAATTGAATCCTTTTTGCGATCGTAAATGACAACGGCGAATGGACCAACAAATTTTTTCAAAACAAGAGGATTCCCACTTCAGATAGACCTGAAGCAGAAGCATGGCGTCCGATACATCAGGACAAGTTTCATTCAGGTCGAGAAGAAGGTCTTTTCGGTTGTCGAGTCGACCATCGAACAGAATAAAGAAGCGTCCAGTTCGGTCCTCAACAGGTTGCTTCTCCTCGACCTCTTCGGGAGTAGTCCGGAAATGTAAGTGACCAATTGTTGTAGTAGGGAACTCAATTGTCCGGCTTCCATCCGGACCACAGTGCCGCAGCTCGCGCATCATGTTCTCAAAGACACCCGTTGCAGGAGCCGCATCTGGCCGATGCGCAACCACAAAAGCACTCAAACTTAACTTACCTCCCGAATGACTAAGGTTCGACCACCATTGTGGGATCCCCAAGAAGTGTCCAACCCAAAAGTACGTCGAGTAAGTCAGGATGCGTACTACCCAGGTCTGCTTTGGCTCCCTGCAGAGCGGATCCGATCGTTTGACCTGGCTGAAAAAGCCTGCTAAAGAACCGCTGTCCGAGCATTCTTTCCGACTGGCCTTCCGTTAGTGTTGCGGCGCCGAGAACTGAGGCTGCACCCCGATCCCCGCTCAAAAGCAATTTATGTCCTAAAGTGTTGTACTGTGGTGACACAAAATAGGTATTCCAACAACCGTATTGCGTTACAACCGTGGGTTTACCAGCGTTTGTGAGATTCGCCGCATCGTTGGCTGTGAATAGGTTTTCGAATGTCCAGACATTCAGACCGGAATGGCCAAAATAGCTGGTCAACGCGCGGCCGCTGTTTATGGAATTGATCAAGAGCGT
>JAKEFK010000103.1 GCA_022616075.1 bacterium | reverse complement strand
GGCCATCTGTCGTAAAAAATCCTACTGGTAACAAACCAATGGATGAATTTGCAGTAATAATAGACAATATTTCAAAGATTGTTTTTTCCCGCACGCTGAAAGGTCAAGTCCCATTTTTCCTGTAAAAAGGAAGGTGCATTGCTCCTCCAGGTTGTTTAAGCCGCCTTTGTTTGATTCAAGATTTTTTCTTTAAGTGAATTGAGCTGTTTTTCTATTCGTACGTCCATGTGAACTCCGCGCCACAAACGCGAAGCCGCGATCATCGTTGCAAAGACAAATTTCAAGCAGGACTTCTCGCTCTGAAAATATGGAATCACTTTCGTTCGACGTTTGGCTTCCTCCAGGAGTCTTTCTAACATATTAGTCGTTCTAACTCTCATTCTGTGTTCACCGGGCAGGCGTAGACACTGAATTGTTGCCTCTAAATCCTTTTCGACGCATTCGATTGCTGACGGAAAACGATTTTTGAATCTCTTGATGAATCTTTGTCCAGCCGCCAGCCCTTTATCGTAGTTGTCCGCAGTAAAGATCTGCTGAATGAGTGGCTTGATTTCTTTTATGACCGCCTTTGGTAATCGCGCAAGAATGTTCCGCATCTTGTGTACCTGGCAGCGCTGCTTGAGTGCGCGGGGAAAGATCTCTTTGGAGGCCTTTATGGCTCCGGGATTGCCATCGCAAACAACCATCATTGGTTCAGTCAATCCGCGCTCGGGTCATATCGTGAAAAAATGCCATCCAGCAGTCGTAACTTTCTTTGTTGCCCAGGGCCAGATGCAGAAGAACTTTCTTCCCGTCCCAGCGGATCCCGTAGGCGACGAGGATCGCTTCTTTGCTCTGCGCTTCATTGCGCACTTTCCAATATGCTCCGTCTAAAAACAGATAAAGGATTTCTTCTCCGGATAGGTCCCTTTTTCTCCATAGCTCAAAATCCTCATGCAGTTGCTCACTGATTCGTGAAACTACGCTGCGCGAAATCCCTTCCCCCGAAAGCAAATCAAACATCGTTTGCTCAATATCGCGGACTGACAGACCCTTGACCGCAATGTTCAGAATCAATTTGTCGATTGTTTCGGTTCTCTTCAAGTAAGCCGCAATAAAAGCGGATTTAAATCGTTCTTTCGCATTTCGAACCTGCGGCATCTGCACTTCAATCAGCCCTTCTCCGGTCCGAATCTTTTTCCCTTCGTAGCCGTTGCGATAACCACGAAAATCTTCGCCAGCTCGTTCATAATGTCCACGGCCCAAAAACTCTTGCATTTCTTCTTCCACTGCCTTCTGCAGCATCAGCTGGGCACCGCGTAAAATAAACTCTTTCAGCGACAAATCTCTGTCTCTTTTTCGTTGTTCGAATTCCTTTACTAGCGTTTCGCTCGGAAGTATTCTTTTCATGGGTGTGTTATTCCTCCTTTGCTCCCCGGTCAAGGGAGCGTTTATTTTTTGTTGTTCAGAGGAACAATACACCCTCTTCTCTTTTAAAAAAAAGAAAAAGCTCTCTCTTAATAAAAGGGCTTTTTACAGGAAGTTTAGGACATCACCTTAATTAGATTGACACCATGAATCATTTGTAAATAGAATGCTTCTTGCTTTAGTTGGGAAAAAGCTCTATTTCTCCGCCTTTTCCCTGAACTCGAAGACTAAGGGGGACTACCTTGATTAAGCACTTTATCTCTATTTCTGTGTTTGTGTTAGCGTTGCTGGGATTTTCAAAATCTGCGTACACACAAACATGCATTACGGAGCCTGACTATTGGGATAACGGCCCTCTCACAGTTACCCCAACTGTTGCAGTTAGGGGCGTGGACACTCTGGTTACAGTTACAGGGGAGGGGTGGCGAGGACCGAACAACTGTACACCGAATTATAATCCTCCAAGCGCTGTCTATTATTGGTATAAGTTTTATGTATCTAATAACTGTGGGATCCCAATCCTCAACGAACAAACCAGCACGCTATACCATTGGACCCAGCCTCTCCCGCAGCCTCAATTTACTTATACAATTCCTAAAACTGATTTAACGAACGTCTCATATTGCTTCGTTGTCCAGCTATTCAGGACCGGCGCAGTGGGCGGCGGACCCTCGCAGAGTATTCGGGTTAACATGCAAAAGATAGATATGATTTCCCCGATTTCCGATACTAAGATATTAATATCGAAAAATGGAACTGGAGATTCATATTTTCCGGGTTCAGGACAAACAGCACCTCGGCAGCTGGACATCCGCGTGCGGGCAATGACGGGATCAACCAGCCCTGAAGCGAATAAACCGATTTATTTTAGAATACACGATCCTGCTGACCCATCACTTTACCGTACCGACAGCGCGGTGGGAGACAATAAAGGAACGGGGAGTATCGTTTCACCCGTCAACACGGACAGTAATGGTTATGCTACTTCCACTTTAACTGTGACGGACCAATTCAGTGGCGACAATTACGAGGTTGAAGCAAGCTTCGATCCCTCTTTTCCTTGCTCACCTAATTGCTCGAAAACGGCTAAGATAACCGCTTGGAAACGAGCATATATCGAACACATCAAAATGTGGAAAAAAGGGGAATTTATAATCAAAGATTCTGGTAATGGAAGCGGAAATCCGGCGACTGAAGTGTATGTGAAGACTGCCAGCACTTTTCGGAGAAATGACGTAGTTGTTGTGTTCTCAGGTACTTACCCTGTCGGCGAAACCAGACAAGTTGTTTCAAGGGACACCAAGAAAAATACAATTACCTTGAACCTCGCCCTTAATAACCTTTATCCGAGCACTGTAATTCCGGGGCAATGTGACCCATCCAAACCAGCTACTGATCCAAACGCTTTTACTCCATACTGCGCGAAATCTCCTTACAGCTTTGTAGCCAGAACGGCAGATGGAGCGTATGATGTGGCACCGAGTGAGACAGCTTATGTCAGGGCTTTTGACGATACTTTCGCACATTGGAAGATTGCCGCTAATAGTCGTTACGTCCCTGCTTGGCCGGATATACCAAAAACCCAGCCGGGTGATGTCGCTCAATTTATCTACGATCACACTTTGCCATTTATAACTACGGGCACCATCCAAAATCATGTAGCTCTTGTTTCAGCAGGTACTCACGATGTCACTAACGTTCCATTGTATGCGGCTGAAAATGCAGGCTTAAATTACATCGCGGTTTTTGAGCAGAGAACAAGGGATCTAAATACCACCTCCCCGGTCAATGCAGTAGCCAGCGTAACTGCGCATGAACTCGGACATATGTGGGACGTTAATGGCGCTCCGCCAAGCAATGGGGAAGATGACCAACCGGCTTGGATAGCACTAAATCTCGATCCATACTGTCTAATGAATCAGGCGCGCGATCGCAATCAGGGGGTCCAAGCATTTCATACCAATCTTGGAAGTGCTCCCACAATTGATTTATACTGTATACGAGGACACGTGGATAACCTCTTTCAATATACGTGCACGTGGTAAGGAGAAAGGCATGAAGTACATAACTGTACTGATAATACTGTTCTTTAGTTCTCTAATTGCATTAGCTTCTGAACAACCTCTTTCCGTAGAAATCGTTGATTCTTCGGATTCAGTCTTACTATACTCGCCAGTTTGTCTAACAGGCGTCATTCGAAACAGTAGTTCACGCGATGTACTCGTTCCAGTCAACGAAATGTGGGAGAAAGGCTGGCGTTTTGAAGTAAGTAGGAGCAACGAAACTCTCCCTAGCCATGATTTCGGAGGGGATCGGGGTACGGATCATATGATTTTCCTAAGACCAGGAGAAAAGTACTTTTTTTCATACAACATTGGCCACTATTTGGTGAATGAAGGAGTCTACGAAGTCAGGGCAGTTCTTAATAGTTCTGGAAGATGTCTGCTGAATGATGCAGCCAAAGGGAAGTATCAAGCGGTGCGGTTACCCGAAAATGGTCCTGCAAGGTTCTATCAATGTTGGAGTGGCAAGATAAAATCTTCATCAGTTACTATTCTCGTTTCAAAGCCAGTCGTGAGAGAAGATATGGAGGCACTCGAATTCGTACGCTCAAAACAGTTTTACAAGTCTATTGGGTTGCCTCAAATGATGAAACCTGAAAGGCCATTGGAGACCTATGATTTTTCTTATGCCTACGATGTTCTGAAGGAGCGATTTCCTGGTAGCTATTATACATATGTTGCCGGCTTGTATAAGCAAAGAACCGCCGCAAACGGGGCTGTGGGAATCCTTCAAGAGCTTATGACTCTTCAACCGAATCATCCCTTATCAAGATATACGAAGTTCGAGTTAGCACGCTGGCAACAAGAATATCCGATGTATCCTCTCATGGATGTTTCAACATCCGGGCTTTCGCAAGCGTTGAAGGAGTATATTGCACAGATCAAGAATGATAGAGATGAGAGAGCGGCTTCTTCCCAATAAATTATCAACAAAGCCTCTAACGCCAATCACACGCTATTGGACAGAATGATGCTTTTGTCCAATTCGGAAAAAGACGATGCCCTTCTGATGCGGGTTTTATGAGATACCGGAGAGGGCAATTTTAGACGGTAATGTCTAATAGACTTTAAACCTCATTTGCGAACTAGCTACGGAGCGCAGGCTGAGCTTGTTGAAAAATGTGGTGCGGACGACTCGTCCGCAAAACGAAGATTGTGCACCATCAGCCCTTGCGAGCGGGCGCCCGCATCGATTCGGTCCAGTCTTGGCGTTCTTGGCGACTTGGCGGTTAAAGCGACTACTTGCGCTTCACTTGAAGGATGTAATCGACAGGGTCATGGTGGTTCTGGAGCCGCAAAATGAGCGTTGTTTCACGTTTGAGAGTGATCTGTTCACTCTTCCTGCTGGTCACATCGACTTCATTCATTTCACTGATCGAGCGCTGGTTTCCACCATCGGACTCAAGCAATGCGAGATATCCCTGGATGTTGGTCTTTCGATTCTCCGAGTTTGAAAATTCCCATTCGGCCACGTATTCGCCTTCCTGCAACTTCATCCTGTAATAAACGGAATCGTGCTGCCGGAGCAAGCCGGTCGCTCTTTCGTCCAACTTCAAAGGTACCGGCAGGATTTCGCCCGTAAAGGGAACGATTCTGGTGTCGGACTTATTTTGAATGGTGAGAAAAAATTCGGCGTCGTCGTTACGATTCGTTATTGTAAACTTTAATTGAGCCCGAGCTGTCAAAGAAAAACGGTGGGTTCGCCGAAAACTCGCATCGACTACATTAAACGTAAACACATCCTCAGCAGCCGATCGCCTCGGGTAAAGCACGGATAACGAGCTGATGAGGTTACGTCGTATTAGATCTGCGCGACGAGTATCTTCAATCAATCGATACTGTCCTGCATCCAAAGTTGCTTTCAAAGAATACTGCTCATCGTCAGCAAGCAGGACTTTGTACGTCTTGCCCGTTTTCATGATCGCCGGATTTTCCGGTGATCCGGTCCCTGCAGACAGGAGCGAAACGTCTACCAGCTCGAATTGCTGTCGCTGCGATACAAACTTCCAGAGAAAGACGGAAGCTGCAACGAGCAGGATGATCAGAAGGATGCCTGATGCAACCAATATGCGGGAACGCGAAGTACCTTTGGCGGCCCGGGTTTCCTGAACGGATGAATCGGATGGTCCATGGAGCGGAGGAGGGACGGAAGACTGTTTCGGTTCATGGAACGGTTGAACGATCGTGCTGCGCTGGTTCTCTGCGTATTGAATCCATTGTTTTAAATTCTCATCCCCCGGCGAAATCTGCAACGCGCGATTCCAGTACGTGATTGCCTGCTGCCATTCGTTTCTATCGTAGTGTTGCTTTCCCGTTTCGAACAGTATCAAGAAATCATCCGCCTGTGGCAATGAAATGTGATCGAGCTCGCTGACAAAAGCTTCCATCGAAGGATGACGTTCATTCGGACTTTTGGAGAGCGCCTTCATGATCAGACGGTCCATTGCCGGAGGAATATGGTTCGAAAAATCATGGGAAAGCAGTGGCATTGGCGGTTCCTTTGCGTGTTTGAACAGATATCCGATCGGTGTCGGTGAGTGGAACGGAAGCTTTCCGATCAGCATATAGTACAGCGTGACGGCGAGCGAATAGATATCGGTTCTATGATCAATTTCCGCCGCATCTTCCAGTATCCCGGTTTGCTCAGGACTGCAGTATTCAGGTTTCCCGACAAACGCGCGTGTTGCCGTGAACTGCGAGGCGCCTTCCACCAATGGCTTTGCGATTCCGAAGTCTATGACTTTAACGATCTCCTCACCCGACTCGTTCCTTGTCACCATGAGATTGTCCGGTGAAATGTCCCTGTGAACGATCGATTTCCTGTGCGCACTGCCCAATCCCACAGCCGCCTGTCTGATCATTCTTACTGAGTCCAGTAAAGGAATTGTCCCGAGCCGTTTCATCACATAATAAATGCTTTCCCCGCGAACGTATTCTTGCACCATGAAGAATGTATTTTCATCCAGCCGTCCGAACTCGTGCAGTCTTACAAGATTCGGATGATCTAATTCCGAAAGTATTTTCGCTTCCCGAATGAACCGATCGGTCAGGTGCGAATCTTCGGCATAAATGCTTCGAATCACCTTGATCGCGCGCTCTTTGTGCAAATAGACATGCCTTGCTTTGTAAACGGTGCCCATTCCTCCTCTGCCGATTTCTTCTGTGATTTCATATTCGCGCAGACGGGTTCCGACAAGGCTATCAGCGCTCATGACTCGATTATACTTTGTAGCGCCGGCATGCGGAGCGCAGGCTTCCAGCCTGCCTGACGGTGTTGTATGATGATCGATTCATGGCTGAGAATCAAACACTGAACCGGCGCGTTTTTGACCGGCGTCTCTTTGCTACTGCAGCTGTATTGTTCCCTCTGATTGTTCTTGCAGGATTTGCGCGAACCTATTATCTGAAAGGCTTCTTTGAGGCTCCGCCTCTGGCTTCCGTGCTGGTGCACCTTCACGGCATCGTGATGACCGCCTGGGTCGCGCTCTTTATTACGCAGGTCACGCTGATTTCAGCCAATCGAATCAAAACTCACCAGCATCTTGGTCTTGCCGCAATCGGACTAGCGATTCTGATCATCCTTATCGGATTTTTTACCGCTGTGAGAGCCGCGAAATTCGGCTCTGCTTCGGCGCCGCCTGGTATTCCACGGCTTGCGTTTTTGCTTATCCCACTGACCGACATGATCATGTTCGCGATTTTTTTCAGCGCAGCGATCTTTTTCAGAAAGAAACCCGCAGAGCACAAAAGGCTGATGCTGCTTACCGCGATCAATTTCCTTCCACCGGCTGTGGCCAGAATTCCTCTGCCGTCGCTTCAAGCGTTCGGCCCGTTGTGGTTTTTTGGACTGCCTGCGTTTCTTGCACTGATCGGTTTGATCGTAGATTCCCGCAGAAACAAACGGCTCAACAAAATGTTTTTAGCAGGAACATTGCTGTTGATCGTATCCTTTGTTGTCAGACTTGCGCTCATGCAAACCCCAGCATGGATGCGCATCGCCGAATGGCTCACCACCTGGGCCGCTTGATCAGATCTCCCCTCAGTGAAATAAATTCCCGATTCCCGCTTATATAAAGGAAGGGGTTCCGATAAACACCCTTCCTGGAGGGAACAATGGGTCCAAGAGTAGGAGGTCCGCTGGGCGCACCTCAACAAGTTGATACGACAAAACCGGTCGATACTCCCGCCAAGCCGGTGGAGAAAACACAGGTAAAACAAGAGCCAAAAGAGCCTCCCAAACCGATTTCTGCAGAAGACAAAACCGCGAGAAAGTCAGAGCACTCCAATACGGGAAAGATGATGGCCGTCAAACTGAAGATGAAGGCGGACGGATCTGCGGTCGATTCCGCTGTTGGATACCTGAATAAGGCGGGTGAAGCCGCAGCCAAAGCAGCTGGAAAGGCAGCGACAGCCGTTGCACAAGCATCCAAGCCGATTTCAAACGGGAGCGCAGGTCCTGCTGTGGAGAATGCGCAAAAGGAGATCAACAAATGGCGTGTAGCAAACGAACGCAAACCGATTGCAGAAGATGGCAAATTCAGTACTGAGACCGAAGCTGCAGTGCGCGATTTCCAGAAATCGAATGGCTTGAATCCTGATGCATCTATCGGCCCAAACACAAGGGACCGTCTCGCGCTGGAAAATAATCCATCTTTCAAGAACCTGCAAAAAGATACACAAAAGCAAGTTCGTGATCAGATGAATGGCTATACGAAAGATCAGATCGCGCGCAGCAATCTACACGATCTTGCAACCGATTCAAATTTTGGAAAACTGTCGCGCGATGGTCAAGACAAAGCTTTGCAGGGACTCGCAGTGGATTCACGCTCAGCTGGAAATCTGAACAATGTCAAAGCAAATGTAAAAGATCGTGCGGCGCTGGAAGGGGATGAGAATTTCAAGAAAATTCCTGAGCCAAACCAAAAGATAATCCTCAATACTATGGAGAAATATTCGTTCGAGCCAAAAAGCCGTGAGCAGCTCACTAAGATTGCAACCGAACCGGGTTTTGGAAAGCTGTCGCCGGCCTATCAAGAGGAAACCTTAAAAACGCTGGCCCGAAATCCTGCGGATGCGAATTATACAGAGGACCTGAAAAAAGTGATTGGCAGTGAGAGTTTTCGAAATGTGAGCGACTGGATCAAAACCAAGACGTTTCAGCAGATGGGAGATCACGCTACAAACGGCCGCTATACGCATCACCTGGCCGAAATGGTTACCCATCGAAATTTCGGAGCCATGTCTGAAACACAGCAGGCCAAAACGTTATTCTTGTATGACGATATCAAAATGGATGCGAAAGCAGCCCTTGTGGATGTGGTGAAAAGAGACGTCAACGGCACACCGGCCTTGATGACCAAAACGATTGACGGAAAGGGAACGCTGCTGGAGCAAGTGGAAAGACTGCACTTTTCCAATCTCTCACCAAAAATTCTGGATGCCCGTGGGAATCCTGCTGATAAAACGCAGGTGGTCGAGGACCTTTTAAAGGAGATTGCAAACCCTTACCGGAACATTAATCAAAGTAATCGTGGAACCTGCTCCTGTACAAGCATGACTTTCAACCTGGCTCTTAGCAACCCGGCAGAATACGGACGCATCGTTACAGATTTGGCGACCACTGGGCAGTCGAAACTCGCGGGAGGCGTGACCATCAAACCACCTGCAGACGCGTTTGCACAGGACAATAGCCGCAGGTCCGTTGGAGAACGATTGTTTCAATCCGCTTTGATGAGTTACGCGCGAGATGGAGACTATCAAAACAACGTACGCAAAAAATCAGGTAAAGTAACTGACACTGGTGGTACCTTAGCGCATCAAGAGGTCAAGGTTTTAAGCGCGTTGCACGGAAAATCCTATATTAGCTTGCCGAATGCCGCACTGACTGGCTTTCACCAGACAAAGAAATATGTGGATGCTGGAAAGGTTCCTGTTTATGCGGCCTTGAAGTGGGACGGCGCCGGTCATGCTGTAGAAGTCACAAAGATAGCGAATGGCAGGGTCTACTTCCGAAATCCGTGGGGAGGAAATGTGCCCGGAATTTCCAATGGCATTGGAATCGACTATCAAAGACATAAAGACCCACCGCGTCGCACTGAGGATGCGGCCAATGGAATCGAATCGATGACCGAAGAAGACTACGTAATGCACCTCAAAAACATTATCGTAGAGGAGTGATCTATGGAAAGGAAAGGAAACGAAATGCTCTTTATTCCGGGCGGAGAATTTGAAATGGGAATTTCACCGCAAGAAGCAGAAAATCTTGTTCGCGAGTTTTTTCATCCCGATGACGAAATCAATCCTTACCTTTTATATACCGAAACGCCAAACCGCAAAGTAAGAGTTCAAGATTTCAGCATCTCAAAGTATGAAATTACGAATCGCGAGTACAAAGAATTTGTGGATGCAGGCGGTTATGCAAACAAGGATCTTTGGAGGGAGCTCGTTTCGATTCAGGAACTCAATACAGCGCTGATGGGTTGGGAACGGATCGAATTGTTTCGGGACCACACCGGCAATCCTGGTCCGGCATCCTGGGAAAATGGAACCTATCCGGAAGGGACTGCCGATCATCCGGTGAATGGCGTTTCCTGGTTTGAAGCAATGGCCTATTGCAGATGGAAAAAGTGCAGATTGCCCACCGAAGCCGAATGGGAATACGCAGCTCGCGGAGCGGATCAGCGCATGTTTCCCTGGGGAAACAGCACCGATGTGGGTGTCCTTGAAGATAAAAGTCCATTTGGCGTGGTCGACATGGCAGGCAAAGTTTCCGAATGGGTCGCTGAAACCTGGTACCCGTATCCCAATTCTCCACTCGGAAAACTGGAGAAGGTGGAGGAAGAGTACGGAATCATTCGCGGAGGGAATTACCTTTCGGAAGCTTTCCAGATGAGAACCACCTATCGCGAACGCACATCGCGTTTGGATACTTCGATGCCGGTAGGTTTTCGCTGCGCACGATAGAAGCCTCTCCTCTTGACAAACTAGAGGTATTGCTCTAGGATACCTAGATGAGCAAAGTCGACGTGCTGCAGGGGACATTGGATCTACTAATTCTCCGTACAGTTCAGCTGGAACCCTTGCATGGCTATGGGATTGCGCAGCGGCTCGAACAGATCACGCGCGGAACATTCCAGGTGAACGGCGGGTCCCTTTTTCCCGCGCTCTATGCGCTCGAAAAGAATGGCTACCTGCGCTCCGAGTGGCGCGCCACGGAGAACAATCGCCGCGCAAAGTACTACGCTCTAACGCCGGGCGGAAGACGCAAGCTCACCGAAGAGAAGCGCCACTGGGCCCGCATCGTTGCGGCCATGCAACTGGTATTAGATGTGAGTAAATGATGTGGTGCGGGCGACTCGCCCGCCTTGCAATCAAAACGCACAGATGAGACTGCTACAACGAATCTTCTTCGCGCTCCGAAGCATTACAAATCGCAAGCGATTCGAATCCGAGCTAAACGAAGAACTCGCCGACTTCCTCGAACGCGACACCCAGGACAAAATCGCTCGCGGCCAAACGCCAGACGCCGCCGAACGCGCTGCGCGGGTGGAAATGCAAGGCGTCCATCAGACAAAGGAGCGGGTGCGCGAATTGCGACCCGGGGTTTGGCTCGAAACGCTGTGGCAAGACATCCGCTTTGCAGCGCGTATACTGCGCAAGCGCCCCGCTTACGTGATGCTGGCGCTCGGCACGATGGCGCTCGGCATCGGAGCGAACACTGCAATCTTCAGCTTGATTCACGCGGTCCTGCTGCAACCTCTCCCATTTCATGATCCGGAACGACTGGTCCTGCTGCAAACTCAAACGCTCGAAGCTCGTGTGCCCCAAATTTCCTATCTAAACTTTGCCGATGTACGCGATCAGCATCCGGGCATCGAAGAGGCGACGCTATTTTTGTACGATGCATTCGTCATGAAGTCCGGCGGAAAAGGGGAGCCGGCGCGCAGGTTGGGACTCCGGGTTACGCCTGGCTTCTTTCACACCCTCGGAGTGCAACCATCGCTCGGTCGCGGCTTTCATGAAAAGGAAACAGTTCCCGGCAAGGACCGTGTGGCTGTCGTGAGTCACCGCCTCTGGAAAGAAAGTTTTGGCAGTAGCACCGGTGTTCTGGGCAAACTGATCGTGCTGGATGAACAACCTTACATCATTGTTGGTGTCCTGCCCAAAGAGTTCGATCTTTTCCTGCCGATGACAGACTCGTTCACAATTCAGAATACGGACATTTACATCCCGTTGCCGGATTCGCACGAATATCTCCCGCTCCGGTCCATCTTCACATTCGAAGCGATTGCGCGCCTCCGAAAAAATGTAACGCAAGAACAAGCGGAGGCGGACATCCTTCACATCAGTCGCCGGCTGGCTGAGAAGTATCCGGATACCAATGGCGATCGTTCGCTGGTGATGACACCTCTGCGGGACCATGTCGTTGGCGGCGCACGCCCCGCTCTCTATTTATTAATGGCTGCAGTCGTGGCAGTTCTTCTGGTCGCATGCGCAAATCTTGCGAACCTCATGATCGGACGCGTTACGGCGCGTGAACAGGAGTTGGCGATCTGTGCTGCGCTCGGGGCCTCGCGCGGCAGACTCATCCGCCGGTTGCTTGTGGAAAGCATGTTGATGACCGGGATGGGCGGGTTCGCGGGAGTTGTTCTGGCGTGGTTATTGCTGCCGCAAATAACGGAAAGATTGGCATCACAAATTCCAGGCGCCGCGGCAACCAGTCTCAATGCGCCTGTGCTGCTTTATGCAATTCTTGCATGTCTGCTCACAGCAATTGTTAGCGGACTGCTGCCGGCGCGCCGGCTAATTTCCGGAGGGCGGGCCTCCGTGCTCGCCAATGGAGAAGGTCGCGCCAGCGCGGGCACTGCGCGGGCGCGAATGCGCAAAGGACTTGTAGTGACCGAGATCGCTTTGTCCTGCGTATTGCTTGCGGGCGCAATCTTGCTGGGGAGCAGTTTTCTTTCGCTGATGCGAGTTCGAACCGGATTCGATTCCACAGAGTTATTGACTTTTCAGATCCGATTGAGCGAATCACGTTATGAAACCCGAAAGCAGGTTGCGCAGACCGCGAATGAATTCGCACAGCGTATCGCGGCCTTACCAGGAGTGAAAAAGGCCACCGCCACCGGTAGCTTGCCGCTTAGCGGTCACAACACAGGCACCGCTATGTGGATCGAAGGCAGGATGCCGCCGGCAGGCCGGCAACCACCCGAGTTGCGATGGCAGTTTGTGCAACCGGGCTATTTCGAAACGATGCGCATTCCACTGGTGCGCGGCCGCCTCTTCGAACCGCGCGATCTGGAACACAAAACGCACGTAACACTAATCAGTGAATCAGTAGCACAACGCGATTTTCCAAACGAGAATCCGATTGGAAAACGCGTCTCGTATGGTGCGCCAGAAACCGAAACGGATTGGCACGAGATCATCGGGGTGGTGGGGGATGTGCGGCACGGAACGTTGCGCGAAGAGCCTGTTCCGCGCGTATACGATTTGCTGGGACAGCACGCCGGCTTGAGTTTGTTCATCGCAGTGCGCACGAGTCAGGGCGCATCGCAGATCATGCCGTCTGTTCGCGCGATTCTTTCGCATCTTGATCCGGGAGCGCCGGTGTATGACGTTCGTACGATGGAGCAATGGAAGACGAACTCGGTGAGCCGCGAGCAAATGCTCGCAGCAATCGTGACTCTGTTTGCTGGAGCTGCGCTTTTCCTGGGAGCGGTCGGCGCTTATGGCGTCATCTCATCGCTGGTTGCGCAACGCACGCGCGAAATCGGCATCCGTATGGCCCTTGGCGCCGCGCCGAAAACCATTCTCCGTTCCACCATAGGCGAAGGTTTGCAGCTCGCGCTTACCGGCCTCACAATCGGTGTTCTTGCATCCATCGCAATCGGTCCGATGCTGCGCGGGCTTCTATTCGGTGTGAAATTCGCTGATCCCCGAACATTTGCGCTAGTTGCCGCGCCCCTGCTATTCGTGTCCCTTGCCGCCTGCTACATCCCCGCACGCCGCGCCGCACGTGTGGATCCGATGACTGCACTACGTGCGGAGTGATACAAAAACAAACCGAAATGGCCTTTGGGACAGCTTTCCGTTGGCTTAAAAATAAGGCAGTAAGAACTGAAGTAAAATCGTTATACGCAGTGTCCGCGCTTTATGTCCTCTGGCTCGACCGGAGGCAACCCAGTTCTACGACGTTTAAACATAGCTACATAATAGCTCGCTAAACCACTATGTCAAGTGGTCATCATGTTAATACGATACATGATCGTAGTACCCGGATCGATTCTGGTCTCCACTGTCTGACCGAGACCGTTTTCGATTGTTGCCGGCTCAGGCCGTATCTTCGGATTACCAGTATATATCTGCACCTTGCTAAGTTTCGCTGGGCACAGAGGATCAAGTGATACTCCGTAAGTAAATTTGTCAACTCCAAAAGGGTATGCCATTGTGCCTTCAACCTGATCCCTTTTTTCGAATTCAGAAAATAATTTGGGCCACACAATCTCAAAATGCAGTTCCTCTTCTAAGAAGGGACCTTTAGAGAGACCATCAGGCAACTCGACTTCGAACTCATACAGAAAGAGCTTTTCTTTATCTCCCGGGTCGTTATACTCTTTAACCAGTCGCAAGCCCGTTTTTCTAATTTCACGATCAACGCTATTAACTTTTCGTTTAACGCTCCATGTTACTTCATCCATGTTGTTAATGGTGCTACCCATCAAATAGACATACCTTCTTGTGTCTTTTGCAAGCTCTGACCTTTTGAATTTGCGCGTTTCTACGACCGATGTATCTCCACTCGGCAGAGTTATTCTATTAATTTGCCGAACTTCAAATTTCAAGTATTCAATTACTTCAAATCGTGAAGCTGAACGATGGACATGCGCGAATTCACCCGTATCTTCCAGCGCGTTTCTCTGGTTTACCCAAACAAATCCCTTGTTGATGTTCACTTCCAGCTCATAATATGAGTTTGGGAGTTTCTTCTTGCGATCCTTTTTAAGCGCTGATCCTGCACCCAGAATATAAAATGGCCGGTAGTTGAGGCGCTGAAGTGTTTGGATTACCGGATCGTGCTGATGACCATGCAATACGAGATCGATATCCATCTCGCAGAATTTCTCGATTACCTGTCCTGCGTTAGCGAGAAGCAAGAATTGTTGATTCGATCCTCCGACCCTTGTCGGTAGAGGATGATGGTGTAATGCTGCAATTTTTATGCTCGTACGATATTCTTGCCATTTGTTTTGCTTAAAATAATCAATCATTCGATCGATCCATTCAAGTTGCACTCCATCGATCCAACCGCGTACCTGTATTACATCGTGAAAAAACTGTTCATATGGATCGGAAATAGTAGCGATCGTCGAGTCTAAAAGAAACAATGTGACAAATCGGTGGTCACTCATCTCGATAAGGTAACAATGCCTCGAACCCCCAGTGATTCCAAAATCATTTTCCCATTGAGTAAGGTCAATCTCTCCATGTCGGTCATGGTTACCTGGAAGGACAAAGCATTTTTTTGTACAGGTAAATATATATTCAAGAAATTCTGTTGCTGCTTTACGGTTCTCTTTGCTTGGGGATTCTACTATGTCTCCTGTTGCGATTGTCAGGTGCGGTCTGAACCGATTGATACTATCTTTCAATGCCTGAGTCAAAACAGGATCGTTTGCACCAAAATGCAAATCGGATATGTGGGCTATTCTTATTTCCTGATCCGTTACATCCCTCCAATTTAGCAGTTCAGGCTCTTTTCTTTCTATTGCTGGAGGAAATCCCGTTAATAGTGGTCCTTCTTCAAAGAATTTTGTATAGCCCTCCTGGACCCTCTGAACCGCCCACTTGCGAACATCTTCGGAACCAAAGAGCTTTGATCCCCATTGCCTTAGATAGTTCAACACGAGCCACCCCCATATATTCCCCTAGAAAACTTTACGTAGCGTTAGCTTAGCATCATTCAGCGGCTGTGTTCAATCACATTTTCTTACAGCGAATGCGCCAGCCACTCTTCTCCCTTATTAAGGGGAGGCCTTTCTTTTTCGACCACAACCCCGAAACAGCGATAGAATCACAAGTATGGCAGCGGACGACCTGATCCGGATTCTAAAACTCCAACCACATCCGAAGGAAAATGGTTTCTACATGGAGACATATCGTAACGATGAGATCGCTTCGGTCCCTTTGAGGTATAACGGTCCGCGATCTTTTTCCACAGCAATCTATTTTCTATTGAAGGCGGGTGGCTTTTCCGAAATGCACCGGCTGCAGTCGGATGAAATCTTTCACTTTTACAGGGGCGCTCCCGCAGAAATGCTTTTGCTAAAAAGCGATGGGCAAACAGAAGTCATTCGCATTGGAAATCGCGTGGAACTAGGGGAAATGCCTCAAGTGGTTGTGCCGCGCGGTTGCTGGCAAGGGATGCTCTCGACGGGAGACTTTACGCTCCTTGGGACGACTGTTGCCCCAGGTTTTGAATATTCCGATTACGAATCCGGAAATCGGGCAGAGCTGATCAGCAAATATCCCGCATTTGCCGGTCTGATCCGCAGGCTCACGAATGGAGAAGGTCTTGAAAAGAACTCTTGAAATTATCAATGAAATGGAACGGTCCGCAGTCATCGGCAAATATGCAATTGTAGGAAGCGTGGGAATGATCTATCATGCTGGACCAATATACACTGATGATCTCGATATTTTCTATTTATATAAAGCGGGGGTCCAGGAGGGATTGATCGATTTGTCTCCTCTTTATCGGTTCTTTGAGAAAAACAATTTCACCGTTGAAGGACAATCAGTTTATATCGGGGGGGTGAAGGTGCAATTTGTTGCCGCTGTAAAGAGTTCGCTCGATGCAGAGGCTGTTGAGAATGCACTGGAGGTGCTGTATGAAGGGGTCAGAACGAGAGTGAGCTCTCTGGAGTATATCATCGCAATGAAGCTAGCTGCCTTTCGAGCAAAGGATAAGGCCCACTTGACTTTTGTTTTCGAGAACGCGAAAGATAAGATTGATGCTGAGAAACTCTCCACAATCCTGGAGAGATTCAAACTATCCGCGAGACTGAAGGATTTTGAGGAGAAATATTTGAAATGAAGACTCAATTTAGCGAACCCTCGGAGATCTACAAACTCTATCATGAGGATGACAGGAAATCGGCGGATCTGAGCTTCGAGCAAAAGATCCGGCGGCTGGTGAAGTTGCAGCAAATTCGAAAGGGTTTCCATCCAGATTCCTTTTGCTGGACCTGTTTCGATGATACAGAGGAGATCGATCAACAGTCAGACAGCAATTGTTCAAACAGTTAACCACAGATCTTCACTGAAAGGTGGCCGCGATGTTGCGAGGAATTTGCTGGACCATCTCATCGGTCAGCAAATCAACGGCAACCGTTACAAGCAACGCATTGATCCGCGTCGTGAGCTGTTTGACCTTCTGCTGATCAGCCACGCCATCCGCAGACGCGCAAACAAAGTCGATCAAAGCCGCAACCAGCACGCGATTTCCGCCAAACAAATTCTCGACAACGCTTTTCACAAGCTCCAGATTTTGCGCGCCCGCTCGCGTTCGAAAATAGGGATCAGCAGTACCGGCCTGGTGAGTCAGCTCGGCCCACCACCATAACCTGGAGAACGCATTGTCTGCCAGGAAGCCGATGTAGCGCTCTTTGTTCGTCTTTGCTTTTGCAGGATCGAAGTATCTCCACGCAACGTATTCAGGCAGCTCCAGGATGCTGAGATAATGCCAGAAGGCCATCTGCGCAGCCTCGCGGCGCGTCAACGGCAACGACTGGTGCAGAGCAATCGCAATTGCGCCGTCACTCTTCGTTGGATCCGAATCAAACTCTTTCATCAAACGCCGCAAGGATTTTCCAAACGCATCGAATCGCAACAGATCCCCCTCGCCCGAATAAGCCGACTGCTCAGGCCGGTCCGGTGACGGTTTTGGATTCTGCAGAAATGCCTGGTTCACGTACAGGATGGGACGATCCAGAATTGGCAATCTCATAACGCGAATCCCTCTTCATCGGAAACCGATCCTGTAATCAAAGCGTTTTGGTAGGTCCCCGATTTTAAAGCATGCTGGATTCGCACGCTCAGCATCGCTCTGCCGGCCGGATCATCGTACGATTGCACAATCTCCTGATGTGGAATACGAATCATCTTCGACAAGGATTTCAAGATCTTAACAGCAAGCTCCGAGGTTGCGTCTTCCGGTTCCTCAATGGAGATCATTTCGTGCGCTGCGAACTCAGCGAGCTGAAACCAGACATCGCATGCAATCAGCGCAAAAATCGCGTTTCGAATGCGCGCGCGATTCCCGGTTTTCGACAAATCCTCAACGATAGCTTTTAACGCCGAATGTTCATTGTTCAGACGCAACAAAATTTCGGGTGGAGCGATCGCGAGTTCAAACAACGAATCGCGAAATTGTGGACCGAAATTCCTCCACTGAATCTCGATTCCACCACCCGGACGCTCCGCGGGAGCATCGGTGAAAATCGTGACCGGGAAACCAGTTGCCAGACGCGCCCCGGCAACATCAGGAAATCCAGCCGGAGCCCGCCTCGGATTGATGAGGACCAGCACAGGCAGCAGCAGAATCTGGCCTGATACATCATTGCGTTGAATAGTCAGGACCATCTCCGCGGCGCCTGTATTGAAAGAACCGCGAGCTGCCGATCGATACCGCGTGTTCTTGCACAAAGCCACCAGTCCAAACGAGACAGCAGATGCAGGGAAGCGTTCGGCGCCATCGATGGAAGCGGTGCAACGCAACTGCAGTCGGTCCCACACAATATTTTCAGTAAACAAATCCCATCGCGCGGATGCATCGACTACTTTTGACGGCTCAGGTGGTCCTGCCTTGCCGCGACGCCCTCTCCAGTTGGATGCCTTCCATGCGGCAACCTCCGTTTTGCCGGTCAGCGCTGTTGCCGCTATCTCCAACTTCACGGGTTCAGCGGCAAGTTGATATGGCCAGACCGTCCGGCGCTCCAGCGCATCCTTGAGCCAGCTCATTCCTTCAACACCTTAATTTCCAGTTCCTGTTTCGTCGTGCGCGCGAGAAACGTTTCCAGAGGCGCGGTTTCCCCTCTGAATTCATAAACCAGTGGATGTTCTCCGACTTCCTCTTCAAAGGAGCGATCGAATTTCGAAAGCAGGTCCCATCCGCTGCCGTTTCGTTTGATGTGCGTAAATCCGACTGTTGCGCTTTCCACCACTTTGCGATGTACATCTTCTCCATAGAAGCCGTAGTGACATTCCACTTTCCATCGTTTCGGAATCCATCCGATAAAATCCTGTCGCGCGGGAACAGTAACGCGGATGTGGAATCTGTACCTCAGTTCTCCTTCTTCATCCGGATGGATCGCGGGATCGGAAAGAAATTCCAGCTTCGTGTCGCGCGCCGATTCGCTTTCCGTGCCATGCGCAATCGGGAAGTAAGAAGAGAGCAGGGAAATCGCGCGACCTTCCGGCCGCAGATCGGAGGTCGTCGCTTCCGTGATCGCGGACCGGATGCTCCGCAAGATGCGATCGATCTCTGCGCGAGCGCCACGCCATCGTTTCAATTTGTCCGATTGCGGTGTCCACGTATCATGTGTGACCGGCTCCGAGTATGCGATCAATTGTTCGCAGCGCGCTTGCTCTCTTACGGCCGCGGCAAGATGAGCGGGACACGATTTTCCACCGAGCACTACTGCATAAAAATCTTTTCCGCCCAATCCCGGACGTCCAATCCGTTGGTAGCCGACCACCATGCCCGCGCCTCGAATCAACGCGGTGCGGTTCAAAAGCGGCCCTTTCATCCCCTCATGATCCAGCAATACAGAAACCGCAACATTTGCTGCGCACTTCTCCTCCTCTTTCGGACCTTTGGGAACGTTGACCTCGATTTTGCTGAGCGCCTCCTTGTCCTTATAGGCGTTGATATAGGCGCGCAGAAAAGGTTTCAGGTGTTTCGGTTGGTCTGTAATATCACGCGTTTTCCAGCCGGTGTCGCTGCCGCTGTCGGCTTTGGTTCGAACCTCCAGCGAACCTTCGATCATCGCGGGCCAGAAATATTGCTCGGCGGCGTCGTGAATCCGCTGGAGCGATTCGGATTCGGTCGCTGCGTTTTCCGAATCGGGATCCTCAAAGTCGACCACAAGAATGGATGTGCCGGTTTGATTCGCATTTCGCGCCGCCATCCCGAATTCGCGCGCCAAACGATCCGCTTCCTGATCCATCAAAGACCATGTCAATTGCTCTTTTCGACGGCCGAAAAATGCTTCACCCTGAAAAGATTGTTGCTGAATATCGTGACCCGGCAAGCGAATGTGCCCGAAAAATCTCGCGCGATGCTCACCCGGCAGCTCCTTCGTGACGTAGGGGATTTGCAAACGCGAATGGAACAACACGATCCGATGGCGCGAATGTTTCCACAAAACGGTTTTTCCCAGGCCGTAAATTCCACCCATTGCTTCTTCACTTTTTTGGCTGTCTCCGACATTGCGGCAAAGACCGAGGAAGCAGTGAGGTTTTGGAAATTGATCCGCTTCAAGACTATGTTCGGGGCCGATTAATCCCCTGGTGTTGAAGTCTTCTATATAAAGGAGGCGGAGCGTGATGTCTTTTTTGAGGAGCTGATTGGGTTCCGGGAACTCGCTGGCGCCGCGACTCCGTTTTTCGTACTGAACTACGGCTCGCAGATGTGGAAGAATTTGCTCTTCGAAGCGGAGCTTTTCCAGAAATTCGTCTTTAGCGGCGCCGCGCAAGTAGCGCAAACGAAAATCAACCCGGACCGGCCTGCTTGCGAAATTATCGAGCGAATTCTGCAGCACCTCCCGCACCAGAATCTCCAGCGGCGTCAGATCCCCGTGTGATTGAACGGTCAGTGTTGTCGGATCAGTCACGTTCCGCGAATCATGATCCGTCTGCGTAAAATGCCATTGCATAATAGACACGCCTTCCCGTGCTTCCGGGGGGAACTATTATTGTAGCGCGATCCGCCGGGCTGCTCACTGAACACTTTTTCCTTCACTTTGCGCATAACAGATAAGGGATAAAAAACGGAGGGAAAAATGAAAACTTACACATTTGTTCTGACATTCATCGTGCTGCTGGCAGGAGCTCTGGGAGCTCAAAGCCGGCACAGTCTACACCGGGCCAGCCAACGCAACCAATGCGGAAAAGATCTGGTGCGTGGCGAATAACCTGAGCGGCTTTCCAGTTACTGCAACGGTGGAACTGAAATATATATGGGGCCATGGGTTTTCAGAAATGCACCGGCTGAAGTCCCAATGTTATAATTCAGCTAGGTATGTCACGAACGGTTTCTTCAGAAGATCTTCTTCTTGAATTTATAGAGCAGAACAAGGACCGCGATCCGGTAGAAACCGCTCGACTATTCGGGATTGATTTAAGTCTGCTGCGATATAACCTTTCGTTGTCTCAACCCGAACGGGTTCGTCAACTTCAAAGTTGGATGCAATTCCAATCGAACCTTCAATGGTCGAAATCGAAAAAATCATAGAATCCCTTCTGAAAGCGGAGGTGGAATTCATAGTCGTTGGCGGAGTTGCAGCGACGGCATTCGGATCCAGTTACGTTACAAGAGACCTGGACATCTGCTACAAAAGAAGCAGAGAGAACATTCGAAAGTTAGTTCAGGCTTTGGCGCCATTGAATCCCCGACGCCGCGGTCCCGACGAATCCCCGATGGATGTGCCTTTTCATTTTGATGAAAGAACAGTGGAAAATGGCGCTAATTTTACTCTGATTACGTCCCTGGGGAGCATTGATCTTCTTGCGGAGCTATCCGGTGTGGGGACATATGAGGATATCACCCGAAAATATCCGGATACGATCCAAATTGGGACATTCATTTGCCGGGCCATTAGCCTGGACGGGCTGATTCGAAGCAAAGAGGCCGCGAAACGTCCAAAAGATCTGATTCATGTAATCGAACTAAAAGCGATCCGCAGCATGAAAGAAGGCAAGTAAAATTACACTCCAGATGATTTTCATCTGGGGGTGACATGTGACCGAAATTCGCACATTTGCTTTGTAACGTTGGCTTTGACACTTCCTCTTTTTTCTTCCAGTGACATATCACGACATGATAAAATCATTCAAAATTTTTATGAAAGAAACAATCATCAAATGTAATGAGTGCAACGCTGAAATCATAGGGCATGATCCGTTACTCACTTATAACGGTGAGGAGATTGATTTGTGCAGCGACCAATGCCGGCTCAAATGGTGGATGAGCGTGGTAGCGGACGCGGAAGCGGCCGGCCGTGAAATACACATCACATCAAAGCCGGTAGAAAAGAAAGCAGAAAAACAGGACACCACTCGAAATTCAAAGCTGAAAATGGTGCAAGGGAAATAGCGTTACTTCACGCAGCGTTTATTTCGCTTCTGATTTCCAGCTGTCCTATTCGACTTTCCATTGCTTTGCCATTTCACTAGCGGAAGAGTCGGCGTACAAACTTCGTGTTCTCCGTGACTCCGTGGTAAAAACAATCAGGAGAAAGAATCATGTCGGAAATCGGAAACTTAAGAGAAGCAATGAAAAGAATTCAGGAAGGGGATGCCTGGCACGGCCCTGGTTTGCGCGAAACACTTTCTGATGTTTCCGCAAAAGATGCTTCCGTGCGGCCGATCCCCGGTTCTCATACGATATGGGAGCTCGTGATGCACATTGCAGCATGGCAGGAAGTATTTCTGCAAAGACTTATGGGACAACCGGCCGACGAGCCGAAGGAAGGAGATTTTCCTCCGGTTACAACAGCCGGAGAAGAGGAATGGAAAGCGGCGCTGGAAATGCTGGAAAGATCGCACCGAAAGCTGCTCGAATATTACGCGGTTCTCCAAAATTCTTCGCTTGAGGAGAATGTGGTTGGCAAAGATTATTCCGTTGCGTTCATGATTCACGGAATCATCCGCCATCATGTTTATCACGCCGGTCAAATCGGCTTGCTCAAGAAATTGATTCGATCCAGGTAGACCATGCTTTCAAGAAGAGAATTTATCGGTGCAGCTTTAACACTTGCCGCGTCTCCGCTATTGCCAACTTTTGCTGCGGAACCATTGCTGATCTCACTCACAATGGATGATTTCAATTGGGCCGGCAACGCAGTCGTTCTAAATCCGCAAGAACGAAATCAAGCGATTTTAAAATCTCTTTATGATGCGAAAATTAAAGCAGCGTTGTTTGTTGTCGGCAAATATATCGTTAACAAGGAAGGGAAAGATTTTCTGGCTCAATGGGACGCAGGGAAACATATCATCGGCAATCATACTTATTCGCACTGGTTCTATCCGGCGAAGGAATTGCAAGAGTATCAAAAGGATATTCTCAAGTGCGACGCGTTTCTGTCGCCTTACAAGAACTTTCAAAAACTGTTTCGTTTTCCTTTTCTAAAGGAAGGAAAAACGATGGAGCAGCGCGATTCGATGCGAGCTTTTCTGAAACAGAGTGGTTATAAAAACGGACACGTCACGATCGACACATCCGACTGGTACATCGATCAACGTCTAAGAGAACGGTTGCAGAAGGACCCGAATGCAGATCTGACACCATACAAAAATTACTATGTAGAACATATGCTGGATCGTGCCGCGCATTACGAGGAGTTGGCCCGTGCTGTTCTTAAAAGGCCAATCCGCCACACGATCCTCACGCATCACAACACGCTCAACGGATTATTCCTGGGCGATCTGATTGCCGCATTCCGCGCGAAAGGCTGGAAATGGATCGACGCTTCACAAGCATTCCAGGATACTGTGTTCAAAAGCGAACCGGATGTTCTCCCGGCCGGTGAGAGTCTGATGGTGGCGCTTGCCAGAGAAACGGGAAAATTCGAATCGCTGCTGCGTTATCCCGGCGAAGATTCTGAATACGAAAAACAAAAAATGGATGAGCTTGACCTGTAGTGCGTACCGATGTTTCGACTGATCCGCCGATTGGTAAACATCGTTGTAAATTGGCAAAAGGTAAAACATTGGAAAGTAGAGATCACCTTCGCTGATCCGGAGGCTGACTAAAATCCTTCATGATAAAATCGTTGTACGGGATGCGATGAGTGAGGCAAGGGGTACTTACACAGTAAACATCCTGATCATTGAAGATGATCCGGCAGTTCTGGCGGCACTCGCAAAGCACTTGCGCGGCATCAAGGAATGCTCTTTCGAAATCGCCCTGTCTTACGATGAGGCACTCAGTAAAGTAAAGGGCAAAGCGGTCGACCTGATTCTGTTCGCGCATGGACTTGATGAGGCAGATGCTTTCCAAAGAATCCGGAGTCTCGCCCCTTCAACCAGGATCATCGTTTCTTATCCTGAATCGGTAGAACAACCGTACGATAAATCCTCCGGCGTTGAATTCATTCAAAAAGGAAACAATTACATAGCGAAGATTGTCAGCGCTATCAAGAAATCATTGATTGAAATTTTGCTTCCCTCCTTATCGCAGGAGCACGATTTGGAAGACTTTGACGATTTACAGGATATGCTCACTGCCTTTTCACCCGGCGACACTCTTTTGCATTACAGAATCATTGAACAAATCGGTGAAGGAGGAATGGGGGAAGTTTATAAAGCGGAAGACTTAAAACTCGGTAGACATGTTGCAATCAAGGTTCTGCCGCTCCGCTACAGCACAAACGAGAATGCGCGAAAGCGATTGATGCGCGAGGCGCGGGCCGCATCGGCATTGAATCATCCCAACATCATGAGTGTGTACTCGTTTGAAGAGCAGGACGGGATCCGCTTCATCGTTATGGAGTATCTGGAAGGGAAGTCTCTCCGGTCCATTCTGGAATCGGGACCGCTCCCTTGGAGTCGGTGGATTGATATTGCAAAGCAGCTTGCAGAGGCATTGAGCGTGGCGCACGCCGCAGGATTGATTCACCGCGATTTGAAGCCGCACAACATCATCATTCAACCGAACGGCCGCGTAAAACTTCTGGATTTCGGCCTCGCAAAAAGAGTTTCGGTCAGCGCCATCCAGGGCCTTTCCCTTGTAAAGACAGATACCGATTTGACGGGCATTGGTGTCGCTATGGGAACGGCCTACTACATGTCGCCTGAACAAACGCGAGGGGAACCCCTGGATGCCCGCAGCGATATTTTTTCGCTGGGTGGCGTTTTGTACCAGGCCTTAACAGGGAAGATTCCATTTTCCGGCGAAAGCCTTCTCAAAATTTTTGATGCAATTGCCGTGGCACCGGTCGAAGCGCCCTCATCCGTGCTGCCGGAAATACCGGTTCAGATTGATTCGATTCTGCAGCGATGCATGGAAAAAGAGAAGGCGAATCGATATGCCTCCGGTGCAGATTTGCTGGACGATCTGAAAACGCTTGAATCCACGCTCCGCGATTCCTCCCCGCAGCCAAAACTTTCTGTGCCGTCAAAATCGGAATCATCCCGTTTCAACAAGCGCGGCGCATGGGTGATTACTGTATTGATTCTAATGAGTGTTCCGGCGATTTTCTTTGTGCGGAATTTGCGGAAGGTGGACCGAAGGATAGAAACGCGTCAGACAGCGATTGCCGTACTACCTTTTGCGAACCTGAGCAATGATCCCAATCAGGAATATTTCTCCGATGGTTTGACGGAAGAGCTGCTAAACGTTCTGGCAAAGAATCCTGATTTACGCGTATCATCCCGCACGTCTGCTTTCTCCTTCAAGGGAACCAAGGCGGACATCAAAACGGTCGCTGAAAAATTGAACGTCACACATGTGCTGGAAGGTAGTGTGCGAAAAGGGGGCGATCAACTGCGAATCACAGCGCAGCTGATCGAAACCGCAACCGACTCACATATCTGGTCGCAGACGTACGATCGTCAGATGAGCAATATTTTCGCGATCCAGGATGAAATCGCCGGATCCGTGGCGGAAGCATTGAATGTCACGCTCCTGAAGAAAGGAAACAAGGAGACAACACCGGAAGCGTACAATGCGTATCTTCAAGGTCGCTATTTCCATGATAAGCGTCACAGGGATTATCTGGTGAAAGCGGTTGAATACTATGAGAAAGCATTAAAAATTGATCCTGATTTTGCGCGCGCCTGGGCCGCATTAGCCTACGCGCACAGAGATCAGGCGTCAGGAACTCTGATTCCTACAGAGGAAGGTTTTCGGAAAGCGCGCCGGGAGGCAGAGAAGGCGCTGGAGCTGAATCCTGAACTGGCGGAAGCGCATGCTGTCTTGGGGATGATCAAGGCATCGTATGATCGGAACTGGTCCGCCGCGGAGTCCTCCTTCCAAAAGGCGCTGAAATTGGATTCTCGAGACATGTCTTCGATCCGCGGAGGAGCAAATATCGCTGCAGTACTGGGAAAGTTCGACGAAGCGCTGCGATTGGCGAAACAAGCGATCGAGTTGGATCCGCTGAGCGTTCGTTCGTATTACGACTACAGTCACATCAATTACCGCGCTGGCCGCTTGGATGAGGCGGAGGCAGCTTTGAAGAAGGCGTTGGAGCTGAATCCGGAATATCCGGCAGCGCACATGATTCTCGGGCGCATTTACATCGCAAAAGGAAAATTTCAGGAAGCGATTGCAGAAATGCAGAAGGAAAAAACCGGCTGGCGGAAATCCGGACTCGCCCTTGCTTATGCTTCCGCAGGAATGAAGAAAGAAGCAGATGCAGCGCTGCAGCATTTAATAGAAACAGAATCCTTCAACTCTGCTTTTCAGATCGCAGAAGTGTACGCAATTCGTGGTGAGTCAGACAAAGCTTTTGAATGGCTGGAGCTGGGCTACACTCATCGCGATCCGGGCCTCACGCAGCTTCTTGGAAATCCCTCGTTTCGCAACGTCCACCGTGATCCGCGCTGGCGCGCATTCCTGGAAAAGATCCAACTGCCCACCGGCTTGTGATTGACCACCGGCTTCATCCGGGTCGTTTTGTAATTTGCGCCATCGTGAGCTACTTGATGCAGCACACATTCTTCCCGATGCGGAACCTGAAGGTGAACCAAGAATTCAGAATGGATTGGCCTTATGCAAATTGCAGGCCGCATCCAGAATTTCTCGAACGTCGGTGGGAGAGGTTTCGTAAAGCAGGCTAACTGATTTTACCTACTTTCTAGATTTATCTGGAAGGCCCAGACTTTCCGTGCTGATTTGCTTACTCTTTTTCGCAGATTTTCGATTGATGATCCCCGACTACCGCAAGATTCATTGCGCCAGCTGAAAATTCGCGCGAATACTGGAATTTTGCGAAATCGTAAAACGGCAAAACGCTACAGTAGAGTCATTGCAAGCCGCTGCGGAGCCGGTACCATTGCTCCAGTTCACAAAAGTTGAATTGGGAGCCGCTTGTGCTTTTACAGTGACGCCCGTTCCGGAAGCGATTGATGAAGAGCAGTCGCTGCCGCAGTTCATGCCGGCGCTATCGGTGACCGTGCCGCTGCCCGATTCTCCTTTCGTTACGGTGAAGGTGAGCTGCGCAGGAGGAGGTGGCGGCGGCGGTGTGTTGAATTTTGCTTCCACAAAGATGTCTTTATCGATTACAAATGAACAAGGATTGGCCCTCGCGGCACACATTGCACCGGCGGGAGATCCTTGTAGAACAACCCAACCCGAAAGAATCGATCCGGATTGCGGCACAGCGGTCAAAGTTACTGTTGCGCCCGGTGCAAAAGGCTCGGCAAGCGTGTGACCGCTTTCACAGGTCAGGATTGTCTGATTCGGACCGAATGGAAATGTAACTTTGCCGGGTCCAGTAGCGCGCAAGGTTAGTTTCGCGCGAACCGTTACGCTGCGAGTCGCCTTATTGTTATTTTCATCGCTTTCCTTATTTTGATTGTCAGAGTCCAAATTGATTTCTACTGTGTGCGAACCAACAGTGCTTGGAACCGTCAAATCAATGACTTTCTGGTTAGCGCCCGTCGTAGCTTGAGTAGCATTTCCAGCCAGTGCAGGAATATCAAAAACTTTCGCTATCGCTCCATCGATCAGAATGTTTCCTTTACACGCGACCGCAGGATCAGGCGAATCGTTAATTACGTTTACGCGAATGAAGATGCTCCCGTTCTGATCACTGACGAGAGGCCCTACTCCTACATACGTAAGATCGGGCGCAGCTTCGCAAACTCCGATCAAACCAAGAGTGAATACCAGGACAACGAATATTTTCATGGCACGTAACCTCGCTTTGCGAATTCGCAGAGCAAGACGTTTGCCATCTATTGAAGTCTGCGCCTTCGTCGATCAGCATTATTAACAACGAACTTTGCGCAACTTGGATTGTTTTTTCGGCAACCTGAGTTGCCTGTTTCGGAGCCGATCGGCCGACCAAACGACTCCGCCAGGCAAAGTCCCGGATCATCGTGTGGCTGCTTATATCCATTTCAAATATATCCATTGACAATATAACCACAATGGATATAATGTCCCCCTATGATGGCTGTTCGATTGGCGGCGGTGACTGCGTTGGGGATTTTGCTTTTTGGTTTCCTCACACAAGCTCGGGAGCAGCAGGCTGAATTCGATCCGGCTCAAAAACTGGAAGGGCTCTGGGGAGCGAAGCACCGATTTGGGCCGGATATTCGGGGAAGTCTCTTGATTCTTCAAACGAAGCAGGGATGGCTGGCCGATATTGCGGGTTTCTCGGTTCCTGCACGATTCGATCGGCAGGAAGTTTCCTTCGAGCTGCCCGATGGAAAAGGGAAATTCCGCGGCAAACGGAGCGGTCAGGAAATCATGGGACAGTGGATTCAACCGGTCACACAAGTCAACGGCAGTACGATGGCCACACCTGTAAGGCTTACGGCGGATGCTCGATCGCTCTGGCGCGGGATCGTAACACCCAAGGAGGATACCTTCACCTGGTATCTGCCCATCACTCGAACGCCAAATAG
>JAKEFK010000102.1 GCA_022616075.1 bacterium | reverse complement strand
GCGCCACCTTCTTTAAAAGCAGCCGTTCCGGAAATGACGCCGATTCACAGCCATCAATTCTTCTACGTCGGCGGGGCCTTCTCCTACAGTTGGATGGACTGGTTCGTCCCGTTGATTCTGCCGGATGCTCGCCGCCGGGCCAATGATACTTCAGCCACATGGGATGAGGAGGAAGCGTACAAAGAGTGGCAAAAAATCAAGATGGCTTCTTACAAACATCGTCCACTTGTAGAAAATCCTTTGATGAAAAAGTACGCGCCTTATTACTACGAATGGATGACTCATCCGGAAAAAACCGATTACTGGCATTTTGCAAATGTGGACCGGGATTTCCCAAAAATGAAAAGTCCGGTGTTATTGATCAGCGGATGGTACGACAACGTTTACGGAACGCTCGGAGCAACAGAAGCTTTTCATCGGATGCGAACCGAAGGAGGAAGCCGGGAAGCTCGTGAGCAAACTCGTCTGATCCTGGGTCCCTGGATGCATGGCGCAATCAACGCATCGAAAACAAAACTGGGCGCGATGGAGCTTGGCCCCTCCGCAGGTATGGACTACGATGCCGCACTCTTGCGATGGTTCGATCAACATTTGAAAGGCGCGAATCCTTCCGGACAACCTTCTGTAAGCATTTTCGTGATGGGCGCAAATCGCTGGCGCTATGAAAGCGAGTGGCCGTTAACCCGCCAAAAAGAAACCAGCTTTTATCTGCAGAGTCCCGGAACTTTGTCCACTTCTTTTCCAACAGAACAAAAACCGGATCAATACGTATTCGATCCGAATGATCCGATATGGGATCCGGCCAATGAAGGGTCGCAACCTTTCGATCAAAAAGAAATCGAAGCGCGAAAAGATGTGCTGGTTTTTACCTCTGAAATACTGCAACAGGATCTGGAAGCAACCGGCCGCGTGATAGCGGAACTCTACGTTTCCTCTACCGCGCGCGACACTGACTTCGCAATTACTTTGTGCGACGTCTATCCCGATGGAACGTCTTTGAATCTGAGCAGTCTGGACGCCGGCTTCCTGCGTATGCGCTACAGAAATGGTTTTGAAAAACAGGAACTAATGGAGCCTGGAAGCATTTACAAAATTAGAATCGATAACCTGATTACGTCCAACCTATTCAAGAAAGGACATCGCATCCGGTTGCAGATCACCAGCAGCAAAACTCCGCACTATGATCCCAATACGAATACTGGCGGAAATCTCGCAACGGATAAAGAGCTGCTGAAAGCCACCCAGACGATCTATCACGATCGCGAATACCCTTCGCGTTTGATCCTGCCAATAATTGAATAAACAAAGTAGCACAGGCGTCCCGCCTGTGATATCGCAGGCGAGACGCCCGCGCTACTTTGCTACGTCATAAAATTCTTGGTCGGATTTTTCTCCTGCAGAATCGGCCGTGTAATCTTGAACTGCGAAACATCGCTTTCGGCATGGCCGTCGATCGCCATTTCGCTCAAGATTTTTCCGATCAGAGAAGCAAACTTGAAAGCGTGTCCGGCGCCAATTGCAATTAGGCAATCCGGATGTCCAGGAATCGCATCAATCACAAAGTCCCTGTCAGGCGTCAATGTATACAAACAGCTTTTTGTGTAAAGGACAGGACCGAGAGCATCGGGTAGAGCTTTCTGCAGGAAATTCTCGACCTGCTTGAGCGCCTCTGGATCCGCATCATAAGTGCGCGTTTCTGTGGAGACCTCTTTGCCTCCAACATCCTGCCCTACTTTCACCGCGTTTTCACCGTACATGGGAAAACCGTAAAAACAGGGATCATCCATCCAGATCCATATCGGAAAACGGTCCGGCTGAAAGGAATCGAGCTTCTGAGAAACAAAATAGTTCACCTGCTCCTGTGTTACGGTCAGAGGAAGCTCAATGCCGAAATGGGCAAGCAGACGATTACTCCACGGCCCGCCTGCAACTACTAGTTTACGGCATGTGTATGTTTGCTGTTTTGTTTGTACAATATACCCCTCTGATACACATGAAATTGAAATAATTGGTGTATTTTCTAATAGAGTAGCGCCGTGCTCTTGCGCCAGGCGTTGGTGTTCCGCATTGCAGAGTGCAGCGGGCGCAATTCCACCCTCGGCCTGGTAAAGCCCAACAATGTCTTCTTGCAGCCGAAATTGCGGAAATCTGCTCATGGTTTCAGCAGCATTGAGAATCTCAAAGTCAACATTTTCTTTTAGCAGACTCTGTGTGTAATCCCGCATCGGTATGGCTGAGTTTGGTGGCCACAAATCAAGTCCACCGGTTTTCACAATCAGTTTCCGGCAGCACTCTTGTTCGAGTGAAGCCCAGGCTTGATACGCTTGTTTTGCCAGTCGAACATAGAACGGAGTGTGGTAAGAGAGCCTTATGATACGCGAGTGATCCTGCGACTCGCCATGGGGATGCCCCAACGGAAATTGCTCCAGTCCCAGAACGTCCTTACCTGCGCGGCGCGACAGCCAGTAAGCCGCTGCGCTCCCCAGCCCGCCCAGGCCCGCGACAATGTATTCGAACTCAGACTTCATTCGTGCCCGTAGTACTCGTAAGCAGACATCGGTTTACCGCTTTTCGATTTCCATGTGCGTTCGGTTGCAGATATTTTCCCCAACGCTCTGGCCATCTCACGGACATGAATTGCGACTGAGCCACAGCAAGAACCAATATAATTGACGCCCATTTCGCGCGCACGCTCAGCATAGTGGCCCATTTCTTCGCGCGTTAGCTGCAACGGATCCAATCCAAATGGAAACTCCGGCAATGAAGTGAAATCCGGTCTATCATCCGGCGTACGATAAGCAGTCGGTTGAGATGCAACAGGTGTTGATACTGCTTCACGCATCTGAAAGACCAGGGGCAAGGTGTGTTGCGGATTCCTCAAACAGTTAATGCCCACAATGTCCGCACCAGCATCCACCAATCGTTTTGCGCTCTCAGCCGGTCCATAACCTTCATAGCAGAGCGGACTCACTTCGTAACTCATCGTCACCATTGCAGGCAGTCCAGCCTTCTTGATTCGTTCCACACAAAGAATCGCCTCACCCATCCACGTAAAAGTTTCACCAATGATGAAGTCGACTCCTCCCTCCCTCTGGATTTCAATTTGACGATCGAACAATTCACGGACGCGATCCTCCGATTTCGGATCCTTCGGATCGTAGGCCCACGTCAGGCTCAAGTTACCGGCAACCAAAACGTCAGTTCCTTGAGCCGCTTCCTTCGCAATTCGCACTGCGGCACGATTGATTTCCTCCACTTTGCCCTTCAAACCAACCGTGGCCAGCTTGTCTTCGCTTGCATAAAAAGTGAGAGTTTGGATGACGTCTGTACCGGCCTGGATAAATTCCCGATGAAGTTGCGCCAGAGCTTCGGGATGTGTCAAACTAACTTCCGGTGTGAAGGGTCCTGCCTGGACGTAGCCACGCTTCTCCAATTCAAGCAAGTAACCCCCATCACCCAGCACCACTCCTTCTTGTAACTTTTGCAAAATTCCTTTTTTCATAAGCCAAGGATACTATATTCACCGCAGAGTACGCAGAGACCGCGGAGAAAAACAATCTCTCTTTCTTGCTCTGCGCCCTCAGCGTTCTCTGCGGTTAAAATAACACGTGTGATATAGTTCATTTTAATCATGTTGCAGAAAAAGATTTGCATGCTTGGTGCTTTTGCCGTCGGCAAAACAAGCCTGGTTGCGCGCTACGTAAAAAGTATTTTTTCCGAGAAGTATCTGACAACAGTCGGCGTAAAAATCGACAAAAAGGAAATCTTGTTTGGTTCCCTGGAAGTGAATCTGATTTTGTGGGATCTGGCCGGCGAAGATGAATTTGTTCAGCTTCAGACTTCCTACTTGAAGGGCTCTGCCGGCTACATCCTCGTAGTTGACGGCACCAGAAGCGATACGCTTTTGAAAGCATTTACACTTCAGCGTAAAGCGGAAGAGGCCACCGGTAAAATTCCTTTCGTTCTTGTGGTGAATAAACTGGATCTTCAAAGTCACTGGGAGATCGATGAAACCGCCCTGCGAGGCCCCAGAGATCAAGGTTGGCTCATCCAGTACGCAAGTGCAAAAACCGGCGAAGGTGTGGAAGAGTTGTTCAAGCTTTTAACCGCCCGCATCATGGAAAAATGAAACCGCCAAGTTTTTGAACAGAAGATAACAAAGGAAACCAAGCACAAAGATTTTTTTGAACAGAAGGACGCAAAGGACGCAAAGGTATTGAAATCTTCGTGTTCTTCGCGAGCTTCTGTTTAAAAAAAGAAGATTCTTCGTTATCTTTGTTAGCTTCTGTTAAAAAAATGTTGGAGCGCTTGCTTCCCTTTCTGGATATTGCTGTTGTGGAACAGCAACCGGACGGTTCTTTTCGCGGAATTGTGCCTTTTCCGCAGTGGTTTCTGGATTTTTTCCCCGATGCACACGCGCCTGAAACCGCGGTTGATTTGGAATCCAGATCTCCATTCCTGGGCGAATTCATCTCCAGGTCCGCTGAACTCTGGAACACGGGCCAAGAAGGTTCGATTGAATCCGGGTCCTGGACTGAAACGGATGCTAAAGGAAAAGACCGCACGCTTCATGCCATCGCCGTCTGTTTATCCGGTAGAAAAATCCTTTTAATCGAACCGGCAAAAGTTCCTGTGGAAGAAGCGCAAGTCCTGCTGCAAAAAGGAAGACAGACAAGTCTTGATTATCGAACCGTTAAACGAAAACAAAGATCATTGCGAAAAGTTCAGCAACGTTATCTTGCTTTACTGGATGCTGTACCCGATTGGGTTTTCGTTGTTCATCAAGATGGTAGCTTGGTTGAGTACAGCAGAGGTCGCGAACCGTTGTCCGAATCGACCGAGCCGGAAAGTGGAATGCAACTTTCGGATTTTCTGCCTCAGGATTTATCCGCCCAACTTGCCTCGCAGATTGAAAACGTAATCTCCAGTGGCCGCCCGCAGATGTGGAAATACCGCCAGGAATCCAAATCGATCGAAGTCCTCATCCTCGCCACCGGTCAGGATGAAGCGATGTGCATTCTCAGATGGAAAAGCTGAATTGATCGTTAATGTCTTCGTCGTAAGCAGTAATTACCATTCCTGCTGTGAGTTAAGGACCTCACTAAAGCAACCATTGAAATCTGCACGAAGTTTCATTCCGCCGCACTACCCTATCCTAAAACAGCCGGCCCCCACGAATTGTCCACCAATGCGACGCTCACCATCCCGTTGTCTACAAAAAATAAGAAGCATAAGATTCCCTAGATACGGAGTGCACGAACTACTCCGTCTTTAAGCACGCCTTAATATCAGTGTATGCAGTTTCGATTAGCTTCATTAGAGCTGTGGCATCGAACTCACGTTCGGGCCTGAGTTTCACATGACGCATGAACTTGCCAGTGCCTTCCAACAGGCCCTCCGGATCAGCAATCTCGGCGCCACGAAAGAACCCGACATTGACGTGAGCTTTGAAGGCATTGACATAAGCGAATGCCGCATCACCTACACACGCTGTCGGATGGCCATCATGCAATAACTCCCGAACATCGTCTCCGCAGTTGCGCATGACCTCAAACCAGCGCTGCGCGATCGCCCCCAATTCACCCGAATGCTCTTGCATCCAGACCTCGATAGCTGGATCGCGCTTGATCGAACTGGGGAACCGCAGAAGTCGCTTCATGGCGATTTCATTTCGAGGCTGGGCCACAATGCTGGAATCTGCAGTCTCGCGGTCTCCCGCGCCGTACGCTGGAAACCCAATCCTGTCAACTGATGAAATAGATTCCACATTTCCTTTCTGTTATGTCGCCGAACGCTTATTTTTTCGCACACAAACCCGAAGAGTAAAAGCGCCCAAATGCGCAGTGTAACACGGAAACGGAGGGTTGCGTTGAGTCAGAGATTTTGCTGTGCCGGGTTTAAATGCCGCTTTTCGCGTGAATCAAAATTGATCGAAGTCCTTCCTTGCCAGGATGAAGCCATGTGCATTGTTTGACCAACAGTCATCACGGTAGTAACATCAACGGCAACAAGGTAGTGCTTCATAGGTAGTATTCGCGCAAATCCCGTTATCCAGCTTGCAATCCTCAAAGGGATATTAACTTCTGACATGCTCTCATCCCTCGCGCCAGATCAAGACCCCGTTGCCGCTCTCATTGAACAAGGCATTCTACATCCGCAACAACTCGAAAAATTACAGAAAGAACTCGCTCTAGATGGACTCGAGACAATGTCGGCACCTATCGGCGGTAAAGATTCAATCTCTCCGGAATCAGCTGATCGGATCGTGCTTTTCGGCAGGTATGTTCAACTGGAATTCCTGGGACAAGGTGGAATGGCGCGCGTATACAAGGCCTTCGACCCATCGTTGGGGCGAACAGTCGCGCTCAAATTTGTGAATGTAGAAGATCCACAATTGGCCCACCGATTGTTGATGGAAGCCCGATCGCAAGCGCGCGTGGAGCAGGAGCACGTGTGCAAAATCTATGAAGCCGGAGAAGTCGAGGGAAAACCTTACATTGCTATGCAATATATCGCCGGGCTAAACGTTGAAGGAATCCAAAGACCTTTCTCTCCAACAAAAAGTGCAGCTGATGAAGGTTCGGCGGCAGTAATAAAGGGAGAATACCTGATGATGGTGGGACGCAATCCTCAAGATGCTTTCAATCAGGCAGAGGGAGCCTACCGGGAGGTTCTCAGGATTCACCCTGGCTTAGCAGGCGCGTATGGGTCCCAAGCTCACGTGTCCTGGAGAAGAGGAGAGCACGCCGTTAATATCAAAGCGGATCCATCTGCTGATTTGAAGGCTGCAAGATCCGCTCTGGATCAGTGTTTGGCTGCGGACCGAAGTAACCCGGATTGTCATTTCATTTACGGTCAAGTGGAATTAGTAGCCGCTCGATGGAAAATTTTGCAGCACAGTTCTCCTGAGCCGGAATTCAGGAATGCCCTCAAATGGCTGAACCGCGCGCTGGTGGTGACTGGCTCTTATCCAAACACTGAAGCCTGGATGTCGAAGGCATCCCTAACACGCTATTGGGCAGAATGGAAAGTCAACTCCGGACAAAAATGCGGAAAAAGAGATCCAGCTTGGGCTTGAAGCTGTGTCCAAAGTGATCGAGCTCAATCCCCGCTCATCGGAAATGATCTCCACGCGTGGCGTTTTTTGCATCTTACAAGCACGTTCCACACGCAACGAAACTCAGCGTAAAGAGTTCACTCGCCAGGCCATCCTGAATCTCCAGGAAGGTTTAAAGTTAAACGCAAACCTGTCCCATTATTTCGCGCATTACATCGTTGTTGCTGAAGCACTCCTGAACACGTGAAATCTCGATTCAGCCTATGATCCTTCTACTCAACATCGAAAGATTCGTTGCCTGATACAGGCTTGCCGCTTCGCGAACGGTCTTCGACATACTTGCGAGGGTCGTTGTCTGCTGAGGCGAAAACGTGATTTCGTCAAATGCACCAAATTGTGACGGGGCATGTGGCTCTGTCGGAAAGTGAGGGTCTGACGGGTATTGTGGGGGAGTCATCAAACCTGCTTTTTCTAATTGTGAGCCGCCGACTTGGGGCGGCGTCATGAGTCCCGCTTGTTCCAATTTCGTGGACCCACCGATTTGCGGCGGTGTCATTAGACCTGCTTGTTCGAGCCTGTTGGAAACCTGGCTCTGCAACGTATCAAATGCGCCAAATTGTGAAGGTGTATGTGGCTCTGTCGGAATCGTAGAACCGCCGACCTGTGGCGGTGTCATCAGGCCAACTTGATCTAATTCTGTAGAACCGCCGACTTGCGGCGGTGTCATCAGGCCTGCTTGTTCGAGTTTGGTAGAGGCCCGTTGCAGCAGCTGAGTCGGTGAGCCGCTTACAATTATGATCCCTTTCTGCTCAGCGTCCGCTGTGATCTTTGAAAGGATTTCGGAAATCGCAGAAAGGTCACCACCGGATGCAAGTGAAGGATCCTGAAACGCACGGAGTATCTCATCGTCGGGAGCAAATTGGGTCTGCAAGTAAGTAGCCGGGCTGGAAAACTCTGCTGCTCCTGATATCTGTTGCTGCGAAGTCATACTGGCAAGTGCAGTC
>JAKEFK010000101.1 GCA_022616075.1 bacterium | reverse complement strand
GGACTTTCCGCTGAACAATCATAAAAAATGTATTCGCCCGTCTTTTTATCATGACCAACAACATCCGGTTCACCGCCAGTTCTTTCCATTTCATTGAGTGACCATAGTTTTTTAGTATTAGCTTCCAGCTTTGCTTGTACTTTAGCCCATTCAAGACCTTTATGGCGGTTCATGTTTTTCTCAAAACGGGCTTTCAATGCTCTGATTAGTTCTTCACGTTGTTTTTGTGAAAGGGCTACGTTTGACATAGTTTTTATGTTAAGAAAACAAGTAGTTCATTTTTATTTTAACAATATTTTTGTATTTTAGGCCAGGTCACATCTTCAAATGGCTGATCACCGGTCCGATATTCACGGATTGGTTGCCTCAGGAATTTTTAATGCTGACGGATCCTTTGTCCCTGCTGTGCTGTTTGCCGAAAATGTTCTGCGAGAGCTCTTTGAAGCCCATGTATACAAGCTGCTGGTTTCCAAAGGGTTCATCGGTCCCGATCTGATCGCAAAGATGCGCACCTAGAGACACAGCGGATTCCATGTCTATGTAAGACCTCCATCATACAAAAAGAAGATGTCGTGCGTGTTGGACTCTATATTGTCCGTGCTCAGGCTTCCGCATCCAGACTCCAGCTTACTGAAGGATGGTCTGCTGAAATACCTGGCTAAGGGATGGCTGCCAAACGATCGATGCGATTCTCTGTTTGAACCCGCAGGCCAGATCTTTGACTATCTGGAGTGTATTGGAAGAGTGACCTGTCATATTCCTGAGAAGGGAGCTCAGCTTGTACATTATTACGGAGCCTACTCCAATGCCCATCGCGGAAAGAGAGCCAAATCGGCTGCCTCATCAGCCCTCTCGTTGTCCGATTCTTCATCAGCAGTTGAGCCGGAAACCGAATGGGCCAAACTGCGCCGTAAATCCTGGGCAGCTTTGATTCGACCTGTTTACGAATCGGATCCATTGCTTTGCCCAAAGTGTGCCACTCAGATGAAGATCGCCTCGGTGATCAAAGACGGAAAGGTCATCGATAAAATTCTTGCCCATCTGCAATACAAGTTCGAGCCTCTACCCCTTGCTGCCGCACGACCTCCGCCGGATACTCCCCCTGAGTGGGATTTCTCCCCAGCTGACTGATTCCTCTCTGCTTCCGATACGGGTAGCCGTGCTCTTTTTCTGTCTCAAAAACCTACCGTGCGCCGTCTCTTCATACCCTCCTGGCACACTGCCCTTTTTGTATGCTTATTTCTTGCCGTACGGCAAGAAAATAGGCATACAATTGGACTCGATCGGTTCGGTATAACAAATTCGCTTTCAATTTGGCGATAGAAACCGAAGAGGAACTTCATATCAATGCTCTCAATAGATTCCATTATAGAGGTGATTTTTACCGAAGTTTAGGGTGTTGCCCTCATTGTCAGAAACAATAATTTGAGAGAAACTAACCATACCAGTGCCGGCGGCTTGTAAGACATAGGGGGACCATTATGCGATGCTTATTTGCGTGTTCCGTGCTTTGTTTATTTGCATTGACTTCTTCTGCACAGGAACAAGAAAAGCCAGACTTAACAGAAGTGGGTCTTGAGCAGCTGATCAATATGGAAGTTACTTCCGTATCGAAGAAGAAGCAGAGTGTGGCGGAAGCCGCGGTAGCTATTTTTGTAATAACACAAAAGGACATCCAGCGTTCTGGAGCTACGAGTATTCCGGAATTGCTGCGCATGGCTCCTGGACTGAATGTTGCACAGATCGATGCCAATAAATGGGCCATCAGCTCACGCGGCTTTAACAGCCGGTTTTCGAACAAGCTTTTAGTGATGATCGATGGCCGTACGGTGTATACGCCTTTGTTTTCGGGAGTTTTTTGGGACGTACAGGACACATTATTGGAGGACATTGAAAGAATCGAGGTCATTCGTGGTCCTGGTGCAACTCTGTGGGGTGCTAACGCAGTAAACGGCGTCATTAACATCATTACAAAACGCCCGCGAGAGACACGCGGCGGAATGTTTACTGGGGGACTTGGATCCGAAGAAAAAGGATTTGCAGGTTTTCGATACGGCGACGAAATAGACAGTCTCAGCTATTACCGTGTTTACGGCAAGTATTTTAATCGCGACAACTTCGTTCTCACTCCGGGAGTTCCTGCAAACGATTCCTGGGATATGTTTCGCGCAGGATTCCGCGCCGAGAAAAGTTGGATCAGAGGTGACTCCGTTACAGTTCAAGGCGATCTCTACAACGGTGATATAGGTGATCAGGAAACAGTGCCATCTTTAGCGCCTCCATTTCTGGTGACTTTGATCGATGATGCAGAGGTTTCGGGTGGGAATCTTCTTGGCCGATGGGAACGTAAATTTGCCCACGATTCTGATATGGCTCTTCGGATTTATTACGATCGCACAAATCGCCTTGATACGGTGCATCGAGAGAATCGGGACACTTTCGATATGGATTTTCAACATCGGTTTGCATGGGGAAGCAGACAGGAAATCGTTTGGGGGCTGGGTTACCGCTATACAAATGATGATATCAGCGGCATTGTTGTATTTGATCCTTCCAGTAGAGCCGATCATTTGTTCAGCGGTTTCATTCAAGATGAAATCAGATTTTACAATGAGGAATTTCGGTTAACCGTCGGGACAAAATTCGAAAACAACGATTACACTGGTACCGAGATTCAACCCAATGTGCGTATGCTGTGGACACCAGAAGAACAGCACACCATCTGGGGAGCGATCTCACGAGCGGTCAGGACTCCTTCGCGCTTTGAACATAATGCGGTGATTAATGTCTCAGCCATGCCCGTTCAGGGCGGCCTGCTTGCCTTAACGGTATTGTTGGGTGATCCTGATTTCGAATCGGAGGATCTGGTTGCTTATGAACTTGGATATAGAGCTCAACCTGATCCAAAGTTTCATGTCGACGTTGCTCTTTTTTATAATGATTATCGAAACCTCCGAACCTTCGAAACAGGAAATCCATTCTTTGTACCTGATATCCCGCCACACCTTGTTGTGCCGTTAACACCAGAGAACAGGATGGATGGCCACACTTACGGCTTGGAAGTAGCTTCAACCTGGATGGTCACAGACCGTTGGAAATTGGCGGCGGGATATAGCCATCTTCAAGTTCAGCTGAACCGCGAAGCAAACAGTACCGACACGGCTTCGGAAAATGCCGAAGGCGATACTCCGAAGAATCAATTTCAGCTGCGATCTTTTATCGATTTGCCGGCGGACCTAAAGTGGGATGCCACATTGTACTTCGTCGACAGTCTATTCAATCAAGAAGTATCTAGTTACTGGCGTGCCGATATGCGGTTGGGTTGGTATCCTGGCCACAATGTTGAAGTAAGCTTCACCGTGCAAAACTTGTTTCATCAGGAACATCCGGAATTCGGCACAAGCTTTCTGATCAGCCGTTCGGAGATCGAGCGTAACGTATACGGCAAGTTAGTTATTCGATTTTGACCATGAACCGGCGACGCATGCAATCGAATCATTGGATGATCCGTTTCCTACTGTTACCCTTCATCCTGCCACTTCTTACAAGTCCAGCACTTCCACAATCGCCCACTGAGTATCAGGTCAAAGCTGCCTTCCTTTATTACTTTGCAAAATTCATCGAGTGGCCGCATGGTATTTTTCCTGCCGAATCAACTCCAATTTTTATTGGTATCCTCGGAGAAGATCCTTTCGAACTGGAGTTAGATGAAACAATTCGCGGTAAGACTGCAAATGGAAGAGAATTATTTGTGAAGAGATCTGAAGAACTTTCGGAATTGAAAAATTGTCACATTTTGTTTATTAGCTCTGCGGAAAAGGAGCGTATTCCCTACATTCTTGATTCTCTAAGAGGCCTCAGTATTTTGACAGTGAGTGAAACTGACAATTTTATCGAAGAGGGCGGCATTGTAAATTTTGTGATCATACAGAATAGAGTTCAATTTGAGATCAACTTGCAAGCAGCAACCGGTGCGAAACTGAAGATCAGTTCAAAACTTCTGAACGTAGCAAGGACCATCAGGAGTAATGCAGGATGATTAGTTTTCGGCATGCGCCAATCAAGCGAAAGCTGGTTTGGATCATCATGCTCACGAGCATTGTAGCTCTGTTATTGACTACTGCAGCGTTTGTTACATACGAACTAATCATGTTTCGACGCACGGTGGTACGGGACTTATCAGCGATAGCGAGCATCATCGGCGCAAATAGCACCGCGGCCGTAGCTTTTCATGATCAGAAGTCTGCGTCTGAAATCCTTGAAGCACTTCATGCTGAAGAACACGTTACCCGTGCCTGCATTTATGACAAGAATGGCCGTGTTTTCGCAGTCTACCCGTCTAAAACAGGATCAAAATTTCCTGTACCTGAAGAGACCGGTCATCGTTTTTTGAACAACCGCCTTGTCCTGTTTCGCACGATTCTGTTGGACAACGAAAAACTGGGCACCGTCTTTATCGAATCCAACCTGCAAGAAATGTATTCACGAATCAACCGTTACGCACTGATCGCGCTAGCGGTTACGGTCGCTTCCCTTCTTGTTGCATTGCTGCTGTCCTCTAAGCTGCAGCGAGTAATTTCTACGCCGATTCTAAGGCTCGCTCATACCGCTAGCGAAGTTTCCAAAAAAAAGGACTATTCGATCCGTGCAGTCAAAAAGAGTATGGATGAAATAGGTGTTTTGGTAGAAGACTTCAATGAGATGCTCAATCAGATTCAGCATAAGGATGCAGCCTTGCTTGAGTCGTATGAACAATTGGAAAAACGTGTATTAGAACGAACCAAGGATTTACAGCAGGAAATTATCGAACGCACGAAAGCGGAGGGCGCGCTCAGAAAATCAGAGTTGCGATTCCGCTCCGTTGCGTATTCTGCGAACGATGCAATCATTTCCGCTGATCAGGACGGAAATATTCTTTCCTGGAGCAAGGGAGCAGAGAAAATTTTCGGATGCATAGAAGAGGAAGTCTTGGGACAGCCGCTCACGATCATCATGCCGGAACGCTACCGCAAAACTCACAAAGAAGGGATCGAACGATTCAAAGCCACAGGCGAAACGCGCGTGATCGGAAGGACCATTGAATTACACGGCTTAAGAAAGGATGGCATTGAATTTCCTGCAGAACTTTCGATTGCAAGCTGGGTCACCGGCGATGAAAGGTATTTCAGCGGAATCATCCGCGATATAACGGAAAGGAAACGGGTGGAAGACGAGATTCGAAAACTGAATATTGAATTGGAAAAACGAGTGCGTGAGCGAACAGCAGAACTGGAGGCGGCTAACAAAGAGTTGGAAGCTTTCAGTTACTCCGTTTCTCATGATTTGCGTGCACCACTCAGGAAAATCGATGGATTTAGTCAGGCGCTACTGGAGGATTATGAATCGAAGTTAGACGAGCAGGGGAAGGATTATTTAAATCGCGTCCGCGCATCGAGTCAACGAATGGCCGGATTGATTGATGATATTCTAAATCTTTCCCGAGTTACGCGCACTGAAATGCGCCGTGAATCTGTAGATCTAAGTTCGCTCGCAAAAAGTATAGTTTCTGATCTACAGCAGACCCAAATGGGGAGAAACGTTACCGTAATGATCCAGAATGGTGTCGTCGCAAACGGGGACGCTCATCTTTTGCGGGTTCTGCTTGAAAACCTGATAGGCAATGCTTGGAAGTTTACGGCGAGGCATCCCAAAGCTAACATTGAATTCGGCTGTATGTCACAAAACGGAAGACCGGTGTTCTTTGTGCGGGATGATGGCGCGGGATTCGATATGGCGTATGCAGACAAACTGTTCGGACCGTTTCAGCGGCTCCATTCCTCAGCGACTTTTGAAGGAACTGGAATCGGACTCGCGACGGTACAACGGATCGTGAATCGGCACGGAGGACGTGTCTGGGCCGAAGGCTCCGTTGAAATAGGAGCTACATTCTATTTTACTGTGTAACGCCGGAGACTGTCCGAAAAGTCCGGAGTTGGCGGGTTCTAGCGGGAGCGCGGGCATCCTTGCCCGCAAAGCACTCGTCGAACTCGATAGTTTTTGCGGACT
>JAKEFK010000100.1 GCA_022616075.1 bacterium | reverse complement strand
GAGATACGGACTGATTCGTTCTTTGATGAATCTTCGCGGCAAGATGGAATGTTGAAGCGGAAAAACCAGGAACACAGCCGTGTTGCTCAGAACCGAGTCCCAGGTGAAAGGAGTTGTGGCGATGTCGCCGAATTCTACGAGCCAGAAGAAATAAAAGAGAGAGCCCATCCCGATCAGATAGGAGAAAACCGCAAAGAGAAAGTAAAACATGCTGGGATGGTATAATTTATTACAAGGAGTCACAAGATGCGAAAATCCATCATTGTTGTTAGTTGTCTGGCCACACTAGCATTCACCGGTATGCTGTTTTCTCAGGGCGTTGAAGTATTTGTTGCCCTCGTAGATGTGTGGGTTAAAGCGGTGGATGAATCGGGTGAACCTGTAACAGATTTGAAAGCAGAAGATTTTGAAGTGTATGAGAATGGAAAAAAGGTCAATCTCGAGTGTTTCGATCAAAGAACGCACGACATTAGTAACGAACCGGTCAGCACAACCGATCCACCCAAGTTTGTCGTTTATCTGGATTTATTGAATACTGAGGGTCCTCATCTGGCCTTAATTCGATCCAGACTCTTTGATTTCCTTGACCAAATGGCGCCCTACAGTTATGAAGTGATGGTGGTGGCGCTGGTTCCGGATGGAAAACTTGGCGTGGTATGTCCGTATACGCGAAATTCGCATCAGGTGAAAGCAGCCATAGAAAAGGCAAAGGGAAATGGCGCTCTGAGCAGCGAGGTCAAGAACAATGAAGGCCAAATTCTTACGCTCTTGGATCAACTTGAGCCGGAAGAAGAAGATCCGCTTATATCGATAGAAGATCTGGCTGAAACGAGGCCTAACCTCATTCGCGAAAAGAACACTCAAATTCTTACAAACGTTTATCGACTTGCGTATCAATTTACAAAACTGGAAAGGCAACGTGGGGAATTGACGCTCAGAGCGCTGGAAACTCTGGGAGTGTATCTTGTGCAGAATAAGAATGAAGGAGCGCATACGATTGTGCTCTACATTTCCGGTGGCTTCAATTCAGAGCCTGGCAAACATTATTACGAGTTAATCGACCGGATTGCTGAGAAGAAGGGATTTGTGTTCGACCGGCAGGTTTTTGCGCTTCGCGTCGCAAAACAGGAGCCCGAACATTTTGACGTTCTGGAACTGCTTCGCGGATCTGTTGGCAAACTAACCCGTCTGAATGTTACGCTATACGCGGTAGGCACACGGGGGATGCCGCTTCTCGCGGATTCATCGATTGCACGATCTGCCGACAGATTCGGAGATAACCTTCAATTAGAGTCAACTCTTCAGGATTCTTTGGTCCAGCTTGCTGATCAAACCGGAGGGCTGGCATTCACGAAATCTCAGAATTTCAAAGTAGGTTTCGACAGAATCACAAAGGATCTTGAGCACAATTACGTTCTTTGTTACAGCCCTCCGGACCACGGTAAACCGAAATATCACGAAATCAGGGTTGTCTGTAAAAGGCCTGGGGTCAAGCTAAGGTACCGCAAGGGCTATTTTCACTGATTCAGCAAAGTAGCGCGGGTGTCTCGCCTGCGAATCGCCGGCCAGAGGCCCGCGCTACTTTTTGGGCTGCAATTGTCAATTTTGGCCAATATGTTAAGATGGATGGCCTTAGTGCGCTCCAGGTAATAATCTTAATGTCCAAACAACAAAATTCCTTTGATGTTGTGTGCAATATCGATGTTCAAGAAGTGTCGAATGCGGTCCATCAATCGATGAAGGAGATCCATACGAGATTCGACTTTAAGGGAAGCAAAAGCAATATTACTTTTGACGGAAAAGAGCTCGTTCTGATCTCGGATGATGAGAAGAAATTGAAGAGCGTTATCGACATACTAAGGGAGAAGCTGGTAAAGCGAAAGGTGCCTTTAAACGGGCTGATTTACGGAAAAATGGAAGAGGCGGCAGGAAACACAGTGAGACAGGTTGCGAAGCTTCAGCAGGGAATACCTTCGGAGAAAGCGAAAGAAATTGTGAAAATCATAAAGAATTCGAGACTCAAGAAAGTGCAGGCTTCCATACAGGCAGACCAGGTTCGTGTTACCAGCCCCAGCAAGGATGAGCTTCAAGAAGTAATCAAGATGCTTCGAGAGCAAGAGAGCGCTCTGGGAGTTCCTCTTCAGTTTACGAATTACAGGTCAAATTAGCGGGCATGATAAAACAGATACCAAGTGAGCTTGCGGTTTTTCCACCGGAGTTGATGAATCATGTTGAGGAAAAGTTGCAGGCACTGGAACGGGAAATCGAAAAATATCTTTCTTCCGAGATCGATATCATTGCCCGGATGGGGCGTTACATTTTTCAAAGTGGTGGAAAGCGAATCCGGCCGTTGCTTGTGATCTTGAGCTCAAAAATTGCCGGTTATCGCGGCGATCAGGACGTGATTTTTGCAGCCATCATGGAATTTGTGCATACGGCAACGCTGATTCACGATGACATTATCGATGAAGCGACGCAGCGTCGCGGACGTGCTTCTTTAAATTTGAAGTGGGGGAACAATCTCACCGTATTGATGGGGGATTATCTCTACACAAAAGCGATGTCCCTTGCTTTGACGCGCGAACATATGCGGATCCTGCGGTTGATCTCCGACATTACTTTACGAATGTTGGAAGGGGAGATGATCAGCCTGGAAAGAAATGGCGATATCGGGATATCCGAACAGGACCACTTGAATCTCATTCGAAGAAAGACTGCGTATCTCTTTTCCGCTTGTACACAAATCGGAGCCATACTGGGAAAAGTATCGCCTCAAAAGGAAGCGGCCCTTCAGAACTTCGGTTTGAATCTTGGAATGGCGTTCCAGCTGATCGATGATCTTCTAGATTACACTTCAACGGAAAACGTTCTCGGAAAGGATGTCGGGCATGATTTGCGCGAAGGTAAAATCACTTTACCGCTCATTTACTTGCTCGAAAGGGCAAATGGAAATCAGGAAATCAACGACATCCGTCAGGCTTTAGTGGAAAAACAGTACGACGCAATCTCGCGCGATCTCTTGATCCATCATTTAAATGAAAGCAATGCTTTTACTGATGCCGAAAAGAAGGCAAAAATGTATGCAGCGCTCGCCAAGAATGATTTGGGAGTTTTTGAGGATTCCGAAGCCAAGGCGGCCATGCTCGACCTGCTCGATTTTGTGATTCAGCGAAACTGGTGATCTTTTAACCGCCAAGACGCCAAGATTCTTGAATTAGAACTTTTTTTCTTCGCGTCCTTGGCGCCTTGGCGGTTCAACGTCCAAAAAACGTGAAGAAGTTTCTGAAACGCTTTCTCTGGGTTTGTCTGGCCCTCCTTTTCTTTTTTGTTCTCTTCACATTTTATTCACTCTTTTCCGTTCGTGATCTCTGTTCTCTGGCAAAAGAGAATCCGAAAACCACATCCTTCATTGAACAGAGGAAAGAAGAATGGATCGAAAAAGGCTCCAAAAGAAAAATCAATCAAAAATGGGTTCGGCTCTCTTCCATCTCTCCCCAATTAAGGAAAGCCGTGATTGTGGCCGAAGATCCGAACTTTTATAGTCACCATGGTCTCGATTTTTATGCCATCAAACTTGCCTTTCGCCGGAACTGGGAAGAACGGGAACTTGAAGTTGGCGCGAGCACAATCACGCAACAGTTGATGAAGAATCTTTATCTTTCCTCATCGCGTAACCCGCTGAGGAAGTACAGAGAAGCAATTCTTACGCTGCGTGTAGAACGATGCGTTCCTAAGAACAGGATTCTGGAAATCTACTTGAACGTGATCGAATGGGGCGAATCCACCTACGGCGTTGAGGCAGCAGCGCGCCGTTACTTTGGTAAATCTGCGGCGGCATTGAATTCGAGTGAAGCTGCGCTGCTGGCTGCAATGATTCCAAACCCTAAAATCTACAGCCCGCTAAAGAGGAACCCGCTGCTGTACAAACGCCAACAGCGCATTCTGCGCAGAATGTCACGGCGTTAGTTGGAGCGCGGGCTTCCAGCCCGCTCGGTTACCGTTAGTGAACTCATGTTGAATGGCGGGCAAGGATGCCCGCGCTCCACTAGCGCTGGTTAAATCAGTCTGTATAGCCTCTGCGGTGTCTCAGATCAACACCGGGTCTTCGCGAAGTAACTTTGATGCTGTGATACTGGCCTTTTTTGCTATGAACTGGGGCAGAGAAACAAAGTAGATATTGGTGGTTGAGATCGTCAATCACCTGGTTCAGACCCAATTTGAAATTCTGCGAATTGTAGAAAGAAGTGCCGCCCGTTTCGCTGGCCATTTCAACGAGTGAATCCTGGTATTCGGATGCGCCGCCAAGTCCCTCGGTGTCGATCGTATAAAAAGTCACATTCATACGATTCAACTTTCCAAGAGTGTTTTTGATCTGGCTGCGCATATCCATGTTCCGTTCTTGAAGTTGGGATAGAGCCATGAACTCTTCGTTTGTGCCTGCTGTAGACGCCAGATTGGTAACGATATCGTAGTATTGTCTACCCGGGTCCACAGAAAAACCTCCGGAAACGTACACAACGACAGAATTGTCGCCGAGATTTTGAATCGCCATGTGCTGCGCGAATTTTTCAACTGCCTGCAATGTGTATTCGCTGAGCTGTTGTTCCTGACGGGCGTAGCTGCGGGCAAGTTGAAATGCATCCCTGATCTTATCGATCAAATCCACGGACCCTCTTCCGGTTCCACCTTCATCTGCGATCACACCGTTAATCTCATTTAGATTCTTTTGAACGGCCACTTCGCGATCTGTGCCTGCCTGAGCTTTGTTTAAAAGAATTCGGATCCTGACCAGATCTTTTGTGAAAGGGGCAACAACTCCAAGTTTTCCATTCGGCATGAGGGCGACAAGCATCACTTCGTGTGAGCCATTGGAAATGGAGTTTACAAACTCCAGAAGGTGCGGCTTGATTGAGCCGTATTGTCTTACGGAGGTATTAAACAGATCCAGGAACAGCACGAATTTTTTCGAAACCACCTGGACCGGTTTTGTGGTTTGAATAGGCGCTTTGCTGCCGGCAATCATTTGCTCTTCAAAGCAAGTCATCGCCATCCTTTTCCCGTCTTCGAAGATTTCAAAATCGTCCTGGGTGAGACCTGTTACCGGTTTTCCGTCTCCATCAACTGCTTTCACCCAAACGTCAACCGAGGAAACGGTTACCTGGTAGTCTTCCGTCGCAACAGGAAAACTGACCAGGCTAAAGATCAAGATGCAAGAAAAATATTTCATTTTGACCATAATACTTGGTATCCCCCATAATCGATAGTTTGGCATAAGCTTTTTTATTGCGCCTCCTCCAGAAGGAGGAGTTTTTTACTGTACCGTAGTCCTAACCTGGCGCACGATTTCCTGGTTTTTTGACGGGTCCAGCGTGCTTATCTTCAGCTGGTAATTACCAGGGGCGACATCCGGCAGTCTCGCCAAACGCCAGAAGAGGCCCATACCTTTCGGCTCAACTGGAGTCGGATTTTGCATCAATCCAAGTGTCTGCACTTCGTTTGATTTGCCTCCGCCATCCACAAGGGAAACGCGCACAGTGGGAATTTTCCCTGGTGTCTGCAAGTTGTACACTCGCAAATAGAACACCTGCCCGTCAACCGATCTTTTCAGCACCGGTGAGAAATCAGGAAAGAACACCATATCCTTACCCTCGCGATAGGGATAGCTGATCTCTTTTCCTCTCTTGGTCAGGTTTTGCGTCGGGTTTGGCCAGACCATCCAGTTCAGGTTCATCGAAGGGAAGAACGGTTGAGTCATTGTCATAGCCGGTTCAATTCCCTCGATTTGCACGGACTGACCCATCATTTCATTCGTTTGAAGATTGACAATATTCCAGTGAATTGTTGTGGGCTGAAGATTCCCGAGTAATACATTCCAGATTTTCACACCAGTCGTTCTTAACTTATCCTGCAAGCTTTTGTTGGTTAGATCAAGGGAAAACACGAAATAAGAGTAATCCAGTACGCTGCCGTTCTTATCTATGGAAAACGCATAGAATTCGAGATCGACCAGCTCGGCTTTGTTTTGCAAAAGCGAAGGTCCATCGATCTGAACGAAAGCCGGAATCCGTGAGCTGTTTTGATCCAGCAGGAAATCAGCCCAGAAACGGTAATTGGCGGGAGGCTTCCCGTAATTCTTATAGATGCTTTCGGCAATCTTTGCTTTCTTTTCCAGCGCGGTGAAGTTTGCCGGGGTTTTCGGTATCAGCCATTTTGGTGAAACGGTTACCTCTTTGCCTTGAACCTCCAGCTTCACATTATTCAGATCCTTGATCTTGTCGGTTGCGGCATCTGCTTTTACAACATAGTAAGTCCTATCTGAAGAAAGGATTTGATCGATGAGACCGTTCACATCGGTTGGAGAAACAAAAAAGTTTCCTTTTGTTCTTTCAGCGAGGTTCTTAAAGAGACCGTGTTCCTGCTGTCCATTGTGAAATATATGAACATGGGAGTCGGTGCCGGCGATAAGTTCAGGCAGATTTTCACCGCTTTGCTTTTGGGGCTTTCTTCGAAGACCACCTGCTGCCATTTTCTTCTCCATTTTTTCTTGAGATATGGAAGTGTCGGTGATGCTATCGATATCCTGGTGTTCAATGTCAACCGGCTGATCACTGGTTGTTTTCTTCTTGGGAGCCTTCGTTCGAAGTGGAAGATTGATGCTAAGACCGCTGGTGTCCGTACCAGGGCTGAAAAGAATAATGTGTTTTCGTCCATCCAGAGCGGAAAGGAGAAACCCGAGGTCCGCGATGCTCTGTAGAAGGACCGGCCGTATTTCCTTTTTGTCTTTTTCTGTAATGGCGTAAGATCGAATGTTCTGAAGAAACGTGGCATCGGGAAGAAGCGCAACCGCTTTATCCCCAGTGGAAAAATTCTCCGAGTAAAGATTTCCTTCGGGACCTTCGATCATACCTTCAACTTTCTTCTGGCCCATCCAGTTCAAGCCTGCAAGGACTTTGTTCCGGTCTGCTGTTGGTGTACAGAATAGCTTCAATCCATCCTGTGCCGTTATTCCTGCGATCGCAATCAAGTCGGATTTATCGATTTTGGCAAGAAAAGCTTCCGTCGTTTTTCGGGCCTGCAAAAGATTTTCCGGTGAAGAGAAAATGAAATCGAAAGCAAATATGTAAATACGCCTGCCACCGGGGTGGGCTAAAACTTCCGGTGTGCGATTCGAAGTATCCACAAACAAAACTTCAGATACAGGAGCCTGCAGTTCTTCCAGCCGTAAACTTACCTGGGCTTTGTCCACCGGCCCTCCTTCTGACGAGATAAAAGTCAGGTATACCGGCGCAGCCGCCAGGGGTATCGAGCAGAAGAGCAAGGCAAGACTCAAGAAAACAAATCTTCTTTTCATGGACCACTCCTTTCGATATTTAACAATATAACGTTTGAGGCCTCGGGAGAAAAGATTCCTTCTCGGTCGGCGAAAACGACTATTAACCGCCAAGACGCCAAGTCGCCAAGAAAGGAGAGTCTTCTAATTATATCCCTGACGTTCTTGGCGGCTTGGCGGTTTTTTTTCTAAGGGAAGTTTGAGGATTGCGGCCGGTTTCAATTCCACTTTAGGATTCTCCAGAAATGGGCCGATCATACTGTTACCGATGTAATAGAAATCATTTTCAACGACCACTCCAAGCGTAGGTTCCGGGAACAATCTGTGATTGGATTCCAGAATATCCACACGTTCCATCTTTGTATGATCAGCGCTGAGCTCGATCTTTAACACACGATTGGGTTGCACGCCATTTTGGATCGCGACGAGATCTTTCTTATGCAGATAGAGGCCATCGATTCCGGCAACAGTTGTCGTTTTATCCGCGCGCGCGAGCTTCCAATATTTTTTCGTTTCCAGGTCGACGGCAAAGATGCCACGGCTGTAATCGGCGACGAACAGGATTTTTTCATCCGGTGATAGACAGGCTCCCTGGGGGGAACGAAATGGCTCAGGGCCGAGAAGCAACTCGAGTTTTCCCTTGTTCAGGAAATAAATAGCGGGGGAAACAGAGTCTGTTGCATAAACATTTCCTTTGGAATCCACCACAACTTCACCAAGGCCATGATTTCCATCAGGCAATAGGTATTTGGCTGTCAATTTGCGTTCTTTCAGATCGTACTGGAATACGCCGGACTTTCCTTTCTCCTCTCCCGCTAGAGCGCTGCTTGCCACCCATAGCGTGCGCGTTCGCGAATCGATCTTCATTCCGAGCGCGCTCCAGAGCCCGTCTTCCGGTTTCGAAAACTTTTCAAACTTGCCATCTTTATAGGCCACAATTTCAGGCCGCGCGGCTCCTCCGAAATAAAATCTTTGATCCGCAGGATCGTAAGCAATACCCTCCGGTACCAGATCTTTATCCTTCATTGTGATTGCCGGTTTGCTGGAATCGGTCGGTTTGAGATTGTCCTGAAAGCGTTTTACGACCGTTTCAAACTTCCGAGATTTGTGAATGGATGCGAACTTCTCATCCGCTTCGGGCTGAAGGAAAACACCAAGATCGGCAATTTTGTTCAACCATAGAACGGCTGCATCTCGATTCCCTGTGAGCGCGTACCCTCGCGCAAGAAAATAAAAAATCATGGGATGGTCTGCCCCCGCTTCAATGGACTTTTCCAACAAACGAACATTCGAAACGTAATCCTTTTTTTCATACGCTTCGTTGGCTTGCTGGAAGTATTCTGCTGCCGTTTGGGCCTTCGCAAAGGCCGCAAACAGGAGAATCACCAGAAAAACATGCATTGCCCTTGACAAATTCATTCCTCCTGGAAAGGGAAAGTATGCCACCAAAAGACTTACAGAAAAAGATACCGTTCGTGCTTGAAATGGATGGGGTGCTGTGATAGTATCCGAACAACTCATACAATTCTCTCTTGCCGACTCAATCAAGAAGATTAATTTGATAAGAAGGTCGCGCTAAGGAGGTTAAACGAATCTTGAATAGAAAGCTAATTCGTCCAAATCTGACTGAGATCAAAGAGCAATATTCCTCGAAACCAAAAGGCAAGAAACCGGCTCCTCCGGATCAAACGAACGCAGAGAATTACTATTTCATCCGGCAGATGAATAGTAAGACTCCGATGGTGATTCATTTGAAAGATGGCGAAGAGATACGCGGTATTATCGAATGGTACGATCGAAATTGTATTAAAGTGCATCGCATGGATGCGCCCAACCTTTTGATATACAAAGAGAGCATCAAATACATCTACAAAGATCCCATGTTTGATACCGAGGACAACGAGGATAAGTAAGCCTTTTGCAAGTTCGTCCCAGAATCGGGATTACATTAGGTGATCCTGGTGGTATTGGTCCTGAAGTCCTGCTGAAAGCACTGGAGAAAACATCCCGCCGGTATACCGTTTTTGGTTCTTTGAGGGTTTTACTGCATCACGCAAAACATTTAAGAATCCCGGTCGATCTGTCCCGTTTGGATCTGGTTGATATCGATAACGTCCCGAAACCATATTTCGGACCGTCCCCGGAAATTGCCGGGCAGGCGTCGATTGACTATTTGGACCGCGCTTTTGATTATTTCAAACGAGGATGGATCGATGCCGTTGTCACGGGTCCTATTCATAAGGAAAGCTGGCACATGTCCGGATACAAGTATCCGGGCCAAACCGAGTATTGCGCGGAAAAAACAGAGACGGCGAACTATTGCATGCTGATGGCTGGCAAAAAATTCCGGATAGCGTTGCTTTCCACTCATGTTTCTTTGAAAGATGCTCTTCGCGAAGTTAGACAGAAAAAAATAGTGAAGAAGATCAAATTGATTTATGGCGAATTTCTGCAACTGGGTTTTAGAAATCCAAGAATTGCCTGTGCTGCGGTGAATCCTCATGCGGGAGAAAAGGGCGCTTTCGGTCGGGAAGAGATGGCTGAGATTGAGCCTGCCCTGGATGAGGTTCGCCGAAATGGTATTCCGGTTGAAGGTCCAATCGCGCCGGAAGTTGTGTTTCGCGTGGCTGCGACAAAATCCCCCTGGGATGTGATTCTCGCAATGTATCATGATCAGGCAATGATCCCGCTGAAACTACTAGAATTTGAAAACAGCGCAAATGTTACCCTCGGTTTGCCGCTGATTCGCACCTCTCCGGATCATGGAACAGCATTTGACATCGCAGGCCGGGGTATTGCCCATCCCGGAAGCATGATCTTTGCAATGCGCCTCGCATCCGACTGGACCAAGCGTAGAATATTAACCGCCAAGGCGCCAAGGTCGCCAAGATGAACATAATTCAAAAAACTCGGCGTCTTGGCGTCTTGGCGGTTTAACAATCATGCGGATTTTGGCATTGGATGTAGGGAAGCGACGGATAGGGATTGCTATCACGGATCCACTGGCTATCACCGCTCGTCCACATTCCACCATTGACCGGAACAAAGAGGCCCCCGAAAGAATTGGAGCGCTCGTAAAAGAAATGGAGGTGGGGAAGATTCTGGTTGGCCTGCCTCTTCACTTGAGTGGAGCCGAAGGGCCTCAAACGGAAGATGTCCGCAAATTCGTCGCTAAATTGCAGCCTCACGTATCGGTGCCTGTCGAGTACAAAGATGAACGCTTAACCACAGTCGAAGCGGAGCATCGTTTGTCGGATCGCAGAGTCGATTGGCAAAAACGAAAAAAGCAGATTGATGCTGTTGCGGCATCGATCCTGCTGGAAGAATACTTAAGAGAACGATGAAGAAATTCTTTCTGGTGGTATTCCTGCTGATTTTAATGGCGGGTGCAGCCGCATTCGTGCACATACGGCAACGTCTTTTTACTCCTTATAAGGGATACTCCGCATCCAAAATCGCTGTGACGATTCATCCAGGAACTTCGGTGAATACGATTGCGAATACTTTGCACAGAAAAGGAATCGTTCCTCATCCCTGGTACTTAAAAGGCATTTTCATCTGGCAGAAGACGCAAGGGAAGAGCAAGGCGGGCGACTATGCTTTCGATCGTCCCATGTCTCCGTGGGATGTGTATGAAAAGCTGATGAAAGGGGAAATGCTGTACACGGTGGTAACGGTTCCGGAAGGCTCGAACCTATTTGATGTGGAAAATGTTTTTGGAGTGAAAAAAGTCGGACGGCGGGAGGATTTCAGAATCGCTCTGGATTCACCGGAAGTGATGGCCGCCCTAAAAGCGATCGACTCTGAAATCGAAAACGCAGAAGGTTTTTTGTTTCCCAATACTTATTTTTTTACGAAAAGGGAACTCGATGCTCGAACAGGAATTCTGTTTTTGCTCAGACAGTTCCAAAAGGAATACGGGCCCGCTGAACGGAACCGTGCTGCTGAAATAAAGATGACAACGTTGCAGGTTATCACCCTGGCCAGTTTAATCGAAAAAGAAACGGGGCAGCCTTCCGAGCGATCATTGATTTCCGGTGTATTTCACAACCGCTTGAAAAAATCTATGCTGTTGCAGTGCGATCCCACAGTCATTTATGCGATGATGCTTGCCGGAAATTACGACGGGCATATTTCACGCGCCGATCTTCAATTCAGTTCGGCTTATAACACATATGTTGAAGCCGGACTGCCACCCGGACCGATTTGCAATCCGGGAAAAGAAGCGATCAAAGCTGCTCTGTTTCCGCAAGAGACGGAAAAGCTCTATTTTGTTTCTCGCAATGACGGCAGCCACTATTTTTCTTCCACTTTGCAGGAGCACAATCGCGCCGTTCAACAATATCAACGGAACAGGCGGCACTCGTAATCAAAGTAGCGCGGACGTCTCGTCTGCGATGAGTTCTGCCGGTTCGAAGCCGGCGGTGCCGGCTCGAAGCCGGCGTGCCGGCGGGACGCCCGCACTACTTCGGTTACGACTTCCAGAATCCAGTCAACAACAGAGCATGGCCGGCCAGAAAACAAAGGCCGCCGAAAGGAGTGATCGCGCCGAGCCATTTCATTCCTGACCAGGCGAGCAGGTATAAACTGAACGAAAATAGAACAATTCCTGCGGTGTAAAGATATCCTGCTGTTTGAAATAAAGTGCTGCGATCCGCAAAAAAAGCGGCGATGAGAATAGCAAGGGAATGGTACATCTGATAGCGGACACCCGTTTCGAACGTACTCAATGCGGACTCGGTCAATTGTGCCCGCAAGGCATGCGCGCCGAATGCTCCCAGAGCAACGCCGAGAAAAAGACCGAGAGAACCGATGATTCCGAGCATCCGCATGGGGCTATGATACCTCAAAGATTCTTTTGGCCATTTGCAACTTATAATTATCAGGAAGGAGGTAACCCGTGAAGCTGAAGATTCTTCTTTTAGCCATATTACTTGTTGGAATTTATGGTGCTTTTGCCATCTCTGAACCTCCCTCCCGTGCAACCAGGGGAGATCAGATTAAGGTATATTCTGTTGATCAAAAGAGGTTTATTATGACTGATAAAGTAAAAAAATCAGAAGAGGAATGGAAAAATCAACTGTCCCCAGAGGAGTATCACATCACACGCGAAAAGGGGACTGAGAGAGCGTTCACTGGAAAGTACTGGAACAATCATGAGAAAGGAGTGTACAGATGCGTCGCATGCGGAAATGATCTGTTCGCTTCCAATACAAAATTTGATTCAGGGACCGGTTGGCCGAGTTTCTATAAGCCGCTTGCCAAAGAGAATGTGGAAACAGAAACCGATAAAAGTTACTTCATGAAACGCACAGAGGTTCACTGCAGCCGTTGTGGCTCCCATCTGGGACACATATTCGATGATGGTCCCGAACCGACTGGTTTGCGCTACTGCATCAATTCTGCTTCTCTAAAGTTCGATAAGAAAGAATAGTTTAATTCACAATGTAGCGCGGGCGTCCCGCCTGCGGAGTTTCCGCAGACGAGACGTCCGCGCTACTTTGCTGTGGTAACATACGGCAAATGGCTGAGAGCCAAAGCGCCTGGAAGTACCTGCCTATCATCATCGGTGTTGCGATCGGTTGGATGATTTTTAATCCGCCGAATTTTCTCAGAGAGCTGGGCGCAATTTCGTACGTTATTATGATTCTGGCCGGTCTCGTGGCCCTGATTATATTTTGTGGATTTGCTATTCACGCAAATCTGCCGAAGGATGTCATGATCCGGCGTTCCACTACGACTGCATTTCCCGGTGAGATGACTAAGCTGTCAGAAGATTTCAAATCGCTCGGATTTATTCAAACGAGTGAAGTGCCACTGACCGTGAATGTTGCGCCACCGGCACTATTGATCCCGTTTGTGAATGAGAAAGAGCAAACTTACGGCTCTGTTTACAAAACAGAAACGATTCCACCGAAGATCACTTTTGATCTCGTTTCTATTTTTGAGGGCAACCGAGGTGGCCTAACATCAGGCACACTTGCTGAAGGTGCGGCGATGCCTTCGCTTGGGTCACTCAAACAGGTTTTTTTACGTGAAAACGTTCGAAATGTGTTTGAGAAGCACCGCCAGGCAGTTCAGTATTTGAAGGGTCGTGGAATTCTGTGTAGATCGATCAGTCCGCAAACTTATGAGCGGGATTTGCGCGAATCGATTCTGCGTTTGAGGAAGAGCTTTCTTGCTTCTCCGGTTCTGTTTACTTTGACCGTCTTGTGGCGCGCGGCCACCAAACAAACTCCGCACATGGGCCCCGTTCAAACGCAACAAGTGGCCCAACAGCAAATCAAAGAGATCATTTCAGGGAAAACCATCCCTCACCGCTGAGGTCCCAGAGGTAAGCAAACAAAGTAGTGCGGACGTCACGTCTGCACCTTTCGCAGGCGAGAGCCCGCGTTACTCTGTTTGCCAGAAGAATTTCGGGGGATTCATTTGATCCGGCCAATCCTGCTTCATGGATTCCGCATTAAATACTTCGCCATTCTTTATTACCCACTCGATCTTGTTGGTGTTGTGAATGTCGTCAAGTGGATTGGCACTAAGCACAACCAGATCCGCCATTTTTCCTGGTTCGATAGAACCCAGATCAGGAGCGAATCCGATTTTGTCCGCTCCAGCGATGGTTGCTGCACGCAATGCCTGCATCGGAGTCATTGCGGTTCCATCTTTCGGTTGTCCTTCGCCGGCCATGGCCCACAATTCCCACTGCACATCGATTCCTTGAATTAGCAAGGAGGAACCACCATGCGCTCCCAACGAAACATTTCCTCCGGCTTGTGCCACTTTCGCGACGCCGCGGGCCACATTCGGGAAATGATATTCATCAGGTGAAATCCAGAATCCCCTTCGCGCAAGAGCATCAATTCCAAAGTGTGGATGAAAACGTCTGACTTTTGGATCATCGTGCAAGTTTCTTGTCTGAAGAAAATAAGGTTCGCCCCACGGACCTCCGTAGGAAACAAGCAGTGTTGGCGTGTAATACGTTCCTGACTTGGCGAGCAATTGAACAACATCGTTGTAAATCATAACGGGAAGGGAATGCTCAAATGAAGTGTAACCATCCATTGCCATCGTGAGATCTTCTACCAATTCTCCGCCACCTTCTGCCGTCAACAACATGTGTTGCTCGCGGCAGGCTTCGGCAAACCAGATTCTCTGATCGCGCCGCGCCTGTTGATAGACCTTGATCATGCGCGCGCCGTAAGCCTTCATCCTCTTCACCTGATTTCGCGCGTCTTCCAGACTATTTACTTCGGCAAAGATGTCTGTGTTCTGACCTCCATAAAGAACATCACCTGAAGAAAAACTGCGTGGACCGATCATCTGTCCGCCTTCTACCATTTCCGCTTGAGCAAACACATCCAGAGAGGGAGCCGACGGATCGTACGCGGTTGTTACTCCGTATGCGAGTTTTGCAATGTATTCCCATTTGTGTTCTGGAAAAATTTCGAAGGCTGAGTAATTCATATGCGCATGCGTATCAATCAATCCGGGAATGATCGTTTTGCCGGAAGCATCCATAATCTTAGCGCCTTCCGGAATATTCACTTTTCCTGGAGCACCGATCGCGGCAATTCTGTTTCCTTGAATCACAATATCCGCATTCTCCAGCACTTCTTCCCCTTTCATTGTGATGACCCGCGCTCCTTTCAGCGCAAGAGTTCCGACAGGCACGGGGCGCGATGCTATAAGCTGAATCGAAATTACTTCTGACTTCGGAACTTTAGGCGCTTCTTTCTTTTCCTCTTCTTTCTTCTCCTCTGTTTTCTCTTTCAAGGCTTCTGCAAAACGAAGCGCGGCATCGAGAGTGAGGCGATGAAAATCGTTTCCCAGGCCCCAGGTAATCGTTTTTCCCTTGTCTGCCCAGGCTACGTAGCCCCCGGCCGCTTCCGATAATCGCCATACGGGAACTGAGCCTTCTTTTAGACCAATCTCCGGAGGCTCCTTCATTTTCACGTTGGGAACAGCGGCAACGTAGACGTTATCGTGGGAAGTAAAGACAACCCATTTTTCATCCGATGAGGGAACAATGTCGCTGAGTGTCGGAAACCTTAGAAGAGCTAACCGATCCGTTCCATCCAATCGCATGGACACAAGGTCATTTTTCGGTGGATCGGTGGGTTTCTGACGTTCGACCGGATCCCGGAAGAAAACGCGCGTGCCATCCTGATTCCAAAATGCTTGCGGATGGAAACGAAGGGAATCACCCAGTTCAACTGTGGTGATGAATTGTGGATCTCCGCCTTCAGCCGGTAACCACCGAATATCAAAAAATGATTCCTCTTCCGGTTGCCGTCCGCGAAATTCGAGACCGGAACCCTGAATGATCAAAAGCCGGTCATTTTTGGGGGACCAGGCTGGGTTCGCATAGTGGCCGGCTTGCCTGGTTAGCTTTTGAGGTTTGCCGGCGCTTGCGTCAACCGGCGCTTTCCAAACATGTCCCCCTTCTTGATCGGACCATGTGACATAGGCAACCCATGTTCCATCTCCGGAAAACGCTGGAGAATACTCGCGCGGGGGCAAGGAAGAATCATCAGGCGTGAGCCGTTTGGGTGAACCAACGGTTTTCCCTTCGGAAATCTCTTGTAACCAGATGCGTCCAAAAGCGTCGAACATGATCCAGCGCCCATCCGGAGATTGGCTTGGCCAACGCAAGATTTTTGCTTTTACCGGGCCTGTTTCCAGTTTCTCCTGCCACGTAACGCGAGGCGCCAGAAATTGTTCGACGTTTACGGTGAAAGGGATGTTTATGGTCTGTTTGGATGCGAGATCCAGCTTTAGGATTTTGCCATGATTGGAAAATACAAGCGATTTTCCATCCCGTGTGAACGCGTAGTTCGGCCACACATCAGAAGAAGTGAATCCTTCCTGTTCATCGCGGGTTACGTCCTTCACAAGTATCTCTTCGGCACCGGAAACGAGATTTCTGGATACAAGTACGGTCTTATTATCGCGTCTGCTGACGAAAGTGAGTTTCTTGCCATCCGGGGAGATTGCAGGGCGGGCCGCGCCACCGAAACCTTGCGTTAATGCCAGCACATCTCCTGTCACGCGGTCATAGCGGTAAATATGCCATAGTCCACTGCTCATGTTCGGTGTGTAACTGAATCTTCCGGAGCGCCGCGAGAAAAAGATGTAACGGCCATCAGGGGATACGACCGGTCCGGATGGATTATTGATTTCATCTGCGTTGGTCAGCTTGATTCCACTGCCGCCACGGACGTGATACATCCAGAGCTCGGTTGGCAGATTTGCACCGGCCCTGCTTGGGTCAACTCTTCTGGCTATGAGGTATTGTCCGTCCGGAGTCCAAACCGCATTTTTATGCTGAAACTCTTTTTTATCGGTAAGAGCCAGCGGTTTTTTACCGTCTGCATCCATGATCCAGAGATTCTCCATTCCGCTTCGATCACTGGTGAAAGCTATTCTGGATCCATCCGGAGAATAGCGAGGATGACTATCGTAAGCAGGCCCTTTGGTTAAGGCTGTTGCTGTTCCACCTATTGCAGGAAGACTGTAAATGTCGCCAAGCAAATCGAAAATCAAGGTGTTGCCATCGGGTGAAATATCGATGGACATCCAGGTCCCTTCATCCGTTGTGAAAGTAATCTTTTTCGCATCGGCGCGTGGTTTGTTGATCTCCGCAGCAACATCCTTTTTCTCTTCCGCCGCCGGCTTTTTCTTTGCAGCGCCGGCAGGCGAAATGCTAAAGATGATCAGGCAGAACAATAAAAGGATTAGTCTTTTCATGAATCCCCTCCGGATGGCAGTAAAGTGGCAAATCTAACAAGAGACGGGACGAATGTCAAAAAAGTTGATTTAAAGCGGCCAAAATCGTCTTCGAGTCGGGCGTCTTGCGTCCCCGAGTCACGAGTCGCAGACGGCCCCTTGTTCATGGGTGTAAATTACCAGTATACTTATGGGTGTAAGTTATCATGGGAAAACTACGGGAATCAAATGAAAGGATCGAATTCTATTTCCCCGCCGAAATATCGAATCTTCTAAGGAAGATTGTCCCTGCCCGGGAACGTAGCCGGTTTGTGGCAGATGCTACCGAAAAGGAGCTTAAGAGAGTTCTATTTCAAAGGAAGCTTAAGTCGATAGGAAGGGCAAAGGAAGATTCACACGAACCCCGGTATCGACCCCGTTGGCGGATGCTGCACGATCAAATCAATGAAGATTGAGTCATGTATCTCATTGACACTTCGATGATTCTTCCTTGTTTGTGGCAATCGACCAGGGAAGCCCACGTGAACCTGCTGCTCGAACTCGGTGAGGAGGAGGCACCCTTTGTGTCCGTAATAACAAGGTTTGAAGTGATGGCTGGGACAATTCCGGAGTTTCTAAAGATGAACCGCGGTTTCCTGGATGCCTTTCAGCAGCTCGAAATCGATCCCGTAATTGCAGATCGGGCAGGGCTTTTATTTCATGACTGGAAGAAGAAAGGACACAGCTTGACCGCCAACGATCTGCTCATTGGAGCGACGGCACAAATCCATGATCTGGCGCTGGTAACTAAGAATGCAAAACATTTTCCGTATCTCACCGCGGCCGAAACACGTAAACTGCAATACCTTAGCCGCGCCGGCCGAAAAACAAGTGAAACTATTTACTTTATGAGGTGAAGTGTCAACGGGAGAGCCAGAGTTTTTCGTACGGTACGATAGTTCGGGAGAAAGTGACCTGGAATCCTTCCACTTCAGGTCGCGCAAAACAATACGCCTGTTCGTGAAAAAGCGGCAAGAGCAGTGCCTTTTTTGCAATCATGTCTTCTGCATCACGATAGATTTCGTTTCGCAACTCTGAATCCGTCTCAGAACGTCCTTGCTCAATCAACCGGTCCATTTCTGTCGTTCCACAAACGCGCCCCACAATCCCTTTTTCGGTATGCAGCAAACCAGTTAGAAAAGTGTCCGGATCCGGATAATCGGCGATCCATCGGGTGATCACGATGTCGGCAGTAGCCGAAGCCAGAGCCCGAAAGTATTCCGATCTTGTTTGTTCTCTATTACGGATTGCGAATCCCTTCGAACCGAAAATTTTCAGCAATTCTTGCGCAATGGAAGAATACGGACCTTCATAAACAGAATTAATAATTGTATTCAGTTCGTCATGAATTTCCGGACCGGTTGAAACAGGCGCCGGTATATTGCGCATCCCCGGAACATGTCCAAGCAAGCCTGGCGGAATCAAGCCGTGAGCCGGGATCGCAAGCCTTCCCAATGTGCGTCGTACAAGACTCTCTACATCGACGGCCTGAACGAGCAAATGTCTGAGCGATTCATCCTGTAACGGTCCGTGATGGATATTGAAAACAACATAATAAGTTGACAGCCGTGGTGTTTCGCCGTAACGGGATCCAAGTTCGGTCTCTCTGCGAAGAGCTTCGACATCGGACGGATAAAGATCCCAGGCAAGCGAATAAGTTCCCTTGCGAAAACCTTCCAGAATCTCTTGCGGTGTCACGCGAAATCTATAAACTAATCCGTCACTGCGTGGATAGGGTTGTCTCCAGTATTGAGGATTCGCCTCCAACTCTAGCCGGACGCCGGGCTCAAATCTTACAACGCGAAACGGGCCAGTTCCTATGCACCCATCCTTCCAGTTGCCATCCAGTGTTTGACAACTCTCCGGAAGAATCGCAGCAGAAGGATATGCCAGCAATGTGGGGAAAAAGGTCAACGGCTGGTCCAGCTCGATTGTAAATTCATGAGCGGAAACGATATGAAATCCTTCAAGCTCTTCCGTGTGTCCTTCCATCAATCTTTGGGAACCACTAATAGGAGTCAGCGGCCAGCGGCTCGGACTCTCCTTGTTTTTAAGCAGCCTCTCAAACGAATAGCGCACGTCACTAGCCGTTAATTTCTTGCCGTTGTGGAAGCGCAAATTCTCACGAAGCACAAAACGAAAGCGGCGCCCTCCTGCCTCGGATTGAAAAATCGAAGCCAACCATGGAACAATCCGTGCTCCTTCCGCTTCCCGTGTGAGTGTTTCAAAAACTGCAGGTAGGATTTCCAGCTGCGACACCAGAAAAGCCATGGAAGGATCCAGAGTTTGAATTTCTCCAGTGATCGGCACGACAGGGGTCCCGCCTTCTGTCTTTCGCGCATATACCGCTGCAGTTGCTTTTCCGATTTCCGAGTAGCTCACGTAAGGAGGACAGCTGCGAAGAGTGAACCTGCGAATCCTTGGATTTGCAAGGCGCAGATCCATGTCATGAAAAAGCGGAAGCACGAACGAATTTTCGGCGAGATATGCTTCGATTTTTCGATACAGACTTTCACGAGTCAGTGGATCGATTTGCCCGCGCGCTTCTTGCATCCAGGAATCCAGCGTGGACAAAGAAAAATAATTCCGGTAAAGACCAGCTTTCGAATGAAAGAATCCATGCGAAAAATTGTCCGGATCATCGTAATCTGCGATGAATCTTCCTATCAACACATCCACTTCTTCCGGATTCAGCCTGCATTCCAGATACTCGTTAATAGAGGATGTAATGATCGATATTTCTACTCCGATATCGGACAAGGCTTTCAGAAGGACCTTCAAAAAACCTTCATACCGATCTTGAAAAGCAGGATGCACTGCGGCAATGAAATGAAGAGGTGGTTTGAGCTTTGAGCTTTCCAAAAGCTGAATGACTTTTTCGCGTTGCAGAGGATGTCTTCTTCTGTCAGGGTCATGGCCCAGAATACCGGGCGGGATCAATCCTTCTGCAGGCTGAGCGGACCGCCCCAATGCGCGGCTGACCAGATCGCGCGTATTCAAGATTCCACAAATCGCTTTCCGGACAGGTTCCTGCTGCCCGAGTGAACGATTGCAATTAAAAAGAACGAAGTACACATTCTTTTTGGGAACTTCCGCGACTTTCGCGCGAAGACGTTTGTCTCGCAAAATCTCATCAAGGTCTGCCGGACGCAAATCGCGAACGAGGTCAAACTCACCTTTTCGAAAGCCGGAAGCAATCTGGGCTGATGTCATCGAAGTTATGAACTCAATGCTGTCCAGCAGAGCAGGAGGATTCTTCCAGTATTCTTTTGTTCGTTCCAGCAAAACTCTTTCAGGAGAAAAGGATGCAATTCGAAATGGCCCCGTTCCTACCGGAGTATCCTGTTCCAGCGCAACGCCCGTCCTGATGTCGGTCAGGAACGCGGGATAGATCGGCAAAGGTTCATTCAGTTGAATTTCCAGTTGATCATCTGATAACGCGCAGATACCGGAGACTTGAGAAACTTTACCGCTCAGAAAGTCTGAAACACCCTCAATCGAAGCGAAAGCTGGCGGCAGTTGCGACTTTGAAAGCTGAATCGCTTTCTCAAAGGCCGATTTGCAACCGGGTGCCACAAGACGTTGATGCTGATGCGTTCGGATGTTTGAGCGAAGAGCAAACAAGAATTTTCTTCCCCCTTCTTTCGATTCCCAATGTTCGCAAAGATTCGGAAGCAGGTTCCCCCGTTCGTCTGCCGCTACGAGCGTTTCGAATACGTTTGCAAGTATTTCATGTTCCTCATCCAGAGTTGCAACGGCTGGATACAATGCCTGTATGGGCGCCAGCATCGCAACATGCAAAGTGCCGCCCGGTTCCACTGCTTCTTCGCTTGTTTCTTTTGCTGCTGGTTCGATCAGTTCCAGCTCTTGCAAGTACTCACGCGATGTTTCCTTTTCGCCACGTAAGTTGGCAACCGTCGCCCCAAGGGAAAGAAGCTGGATGCGTGTTTGATTATCGGTTTTTAACGCCAATCCTCTTTTCACAAAATTCCTGGTTTCTTCAACCTTCCGGCCCGCCCACGCTGTTTCAGCCGCAAATGCCAGAGTTTTGGACAGAAGAATCGGATCCTGAAGAGACTCATAAATTTCAAGCACGCGCGGGAACTCTTTTAAGGCGGCGCCCACGTTACCGGTCATTCGCAAAGCATCGGCCAACATTAACCGTGCGTGCGCTTCGATCTCCGGCGCAGGCAGCTCTTTTTCCTCAAGTGCTTCCAAAACAGACCGCAGAGCGCGAAGAGCTTCGTCCATCCAAAATGTATCGAGCGATTTTTTTGAGAGCTTCAGCCCGTATTCAATGATCTTGTCGGTTACATCTCCTTCAGAGTAGTGATGAAGAAGTTGCGGATAAACGCGTTCCGTCCGGTGCGCATAACGCTGTTCAAGAAACTCCGCATATTTGCGATGCAGTGATCTTCGTTTTCTCCGCGAAATCTGCCTGTAAAGCACATCACGCAAAACGCCGCTTGAAAATCGCATCCTGTCTCCGCGTGATTCGCCCTCCTCTTCAATAAATCCAGCCTTGATCAGCTCATCGATGAGGTCTTCCTTGTCTTTCGTTTCTGCAAGATTCTCCAGGTCACGCCACTCAAAAGACTTTCCAAGAATCGACGCAGTTGTCAGCAATTCTTTCAAGTCTGGCTCCAAACGCTCCAGCCGTTTTTCGATCGTCATTTGAATCGTTGATGGCAGCGACTCGGTTGTAACGCTTGTATCGGCCGGTATGTACCAGGTTCCCTCGTCATTTTTTCGAATGGAGCCTGCATCTACCATCGAACGAACCAATTCTTTCGTAAAAAAAGGATTCCCTTCGGTTGCGTGAAAAAGAGTTTCGGCAAGACTGTCTTGAAGTTTTTCACTGTGAGTCAAAGCTTCGAGAAACAAGCGATGTTCTTTTGCTCCAAAACTGCTCAATGAAATCTTTGAAAATCTTGTGTCACTCTGAAAACTGTTTATCATCCGCGTTACCGGATGACTTTTGTCCACTTCTGTTGAACGATAGGTCGAGACGATGAAAGCTGGAGTTGAACCAAGCCGCCGCACGATGTACTGCAGTGCCTCCACCGAAACTTCAGCTGCATGTAAGTCTTCCAGGAGTAGGACCAGTGGTCTGCCTTCGCCAATTCGCGTAAAGGTCCTTGCAAGAAGCTCAAAGATATAAGTTCGGTCTTCCAATTTTCGCGCTTCCGAGGTCAAAAAAGATCGGGGGACAGATGTGGATGAAGTGCTGCCAGATCTGGAATCAATTTCCGATAAGACAGGGAAGAGTGTTGACAGTTCTGAGGTCAGGTCGGCCAAATCTGCGGAAGGACTCGAGCTGCTGCTACTTTTGCTGACCGCCTGTTGGATGGCTTCGCAAAAACCTTGATAAGGAAAGGATCGATCCTGTTCAACAAAACGCCCATGCAAAACGCGTATTTTTCGCGCTCGACATAAATTTTCCAGCTCTTCCAAAATCCTGCTCTTTCCCACGCCAGGCTCGCCGGAAATGACAACGAACTGGCATTCTCCTTTGATGGACTCATTCAACTTGCGTTGCAGCTCCGCGAATTCTTCTGTGCGACCGATAAACGGCAAAACAGGTTTGTGATAGGTGACAGACTCACTGGTGGAAAGCATCAAACGATTCTGATCTGCCGTTTCCAGTCGTGATCTGTAATAAATGAGTCTTTCCGCTAACTCCTTTGCATTTGCGGGCCTCGAGTCGGGGTCCTTCTCCAGACATTGCAGGATGATGGTCTCGAGTTCCTCATCGATCTCTTTGCCGAGCGTCCGCGGTGATTCAGCGTTTTCGTGAAGGATGCGATAAAGGACATGCTGGATCTCACCGGTAAACGGAGTATCACCAACAATGCATTCGTAGAGCACCGTTGCAAGCGAGTAAATGTCGGAGCGCGCCGTGACCTGTCCGCCTGAAATCTGCTCCGGACTGAAATAGGCAACCGTTCCAACCATGGCTCCGCTTTGCGTCAGACGGGTTTCGGAGCTCGCGACAGCCAAACCAAAATCGGTCACTCGCACGCGCAAACTTCCGGAGGGATCTTCGCGAGAGATCATTATGTTTTCGGGTTTGATATCGCGATGAATCACACCTTGTCCATGGCTGTATTCAAGCGCTTCCGCCACCTGGATTGCCGTATTGATCACTTCTCCAAGAGTGAGGGAGCGGTCTTCCATGAATGTGCGAAGGTTCGTGCCGCGAACAAAGGGCATCACGAAGTAAAGGGACTGCTCGTGTTCTCCAACATCGTAAACAACAACGATTCCGGGATGATCCATCTTTGCGATGATCTTCCCCTCACGCTTGAAACGTTCCACGCTTTCCGGGCTCAATAAGGAAGGCGTAACCACCTTGATCGCAACTTCGCGCTCCAGCAGGGGATCGTAAGCAAGGTAAACAGTGCCCATTCCCCCCCGGCCTATCTCGCGGAGAAGCTCATAGCGTTTCGAAAGGCGAGTCCCGATCATGAATATAGCTATTATGAACGCCGTTGGCGTTAAATTCCAAATAGCAAATCCGAAATTCCAAATAAGCCCCAAACATCAAACCGATGATCAAACCCGGCTAGAGTGTCCGTTTGAAATTTGAGCTTTGAGCCTTGAATATTATTTGTTATTTCGGATTTGCGATTTGGAATTTAATTCTGCAGTCAGAGCAAAATAAAGCATCAGAAATGAGAGATTCATTCTCGGGAATCGTTCTTCGAGTATTGTACCAAAACGATATAATGTGCAGTTAAAACTTTTGAGCTAACTAATGTCCAGACGAACAAAAATTCTAATAGCTGTTTTGGGGCTGGCCCTGTTAAGTTCCTACGTGATGTTCAGAATGCTTCAGGTATCCCGCGCCGAAACAAACAATCAGGACTTAGAATCACTGCGTGCCCTTCCTTATGTTCAGTGGAATGAGAACACCACAAATCCGGGAGTTCGCGGAGTCAGTCTCTATAGTCCGGATCTTTCCTATCGTGGATATAACATTTACACCAATGATGTAAACAAAGTTTTCCTTCTGGACATGCGAGGGAAAATTGTTAAGACGTGGCATCTGCCCGGAAAAAGGCACTGTGAACATGCGGAGCTTCTGGAAAACGGAGAACTGCTGGCTGTATGCGAAGGACAGGGGCTCGTAAAACTAGATTGGGATTCCCGTGTGCTCTGGGAAAGTAATCTAAAAATCCATCACGATGTTGGAGTTCTACCGGACGGCTCCTTCCTCGTTCCTGATACAGGAAAAGCCGAGAAGTATGGTGCCTACGATGTGGACTTCGATTGGATCGTGCACGTCTCCCCTTCAGGCCAGATTCTTAGGTACTGGAGTTTGTATGATAAGAGAGGACTCATCCGGCAACTTCATCCACCTTCACCGTTAGACGAGGGTCGCAGGTTTCGAAATCCAAACTTCCGCCTGGATTACTATCACTTAAACGCGATCGAAATTTTGCCAGATACACGTTTAGGCAAACGGGATCAGAAATTTCAAGCAGGTAACATCATGCTCTGTTTGAGAAATGTGAATTTGATCTGCATCTTCGATCCTTCACTGAGCAGGATTCACTGGAGCTGGGGCGCCGGCAAACTGGATTATCCACATGACCCCACCATGTTGCCGAATGGAAACATCCTGGTCTTTGATAATGGCACGCATCGCCGGCACTCGCGCGTTGTTGAAATCGAACCAGTCAAAAAAAGGATTGTGTGGCAGTATGACGGACCATCGCCGGAAAAATTCTTTTCAAAATGGCGGGGCGGCGCGCAGCGTTTGGCAAATGGCAATACATTGATCTGCGATTCAGAATTGGGAAGAGTGATTGAAATTACAGCGGACGAAAAAGTTGTCTGGGAATTCTGGAATCCAGAAATCAAAGAGGGACAAAGAAAGCGAATCTATCGTTTCAACCGTATAGAGGAAGAGAAGCTGAAACCCTTCCTGGCAAAATAACGCTCTTATGCCGGGACCTCACTTCTTCAATTCTGCTTTCGAATGATCGATATTCTGACTTTGTAAATTACAAATGAGTCGAGGGTCAGGGGTTTGTGGAATCCAATTCCGGATCGGGGGGAGGAATAAAGAAGAGGATGCGGCTGCAGTTTTCGCAGGTGATGATGGTGTCGTTCCGATGAGTAGCGAGAGTATTTGGCTATTCATACCGAAGAAATTGGAGATTTTTCAATGGGATTCTCTTCGTTAAATTGGTTCAGGCAACCTTCAAAATCTCGTTCAGCAATGCCACGGTGATATTGAACCAATGCGCTCCAGATATTTTTTAACTTTTCTTTACAGCTTTCTGGAAATTTAACTTCCAGTCCGAAATATCCCGTGCAAGGGCCTTTTTGTCCGGGAGCAACAAAGCAGATTTGCAGTAATTCGCGCTCCAAGAGCGCCTCAACCAGCCGAAAATCTGGTTCTTCGTAAGAGTGTGTAACGGTATTTTCTCCGTAAGTAATTGAAAAGAAATTAGGCTTCTAACATTCAGAAAGATTCAGATCTTGCTCAGGAAT
>JAKEFK010000099.1 GCA_022616075.1 bacterium | reverse complement strand
GAAGATTTGCCTCGTCAAAAGAAGTTGTATGGGATCGAAGTGGAGACAGTGGATGGTCAAATCGGGCGAATTGTTGCATTCCTAAAGCAAAACGGCGTGTATGATCAGTCCTTATTGATTTTTACAGCCGACCATGGTGAAAATCTCGGCGAACACGGACATTTCTACGGGCACAGTAGTCTTTATCAGCCCGTAATTCGAGTTCCAATGATTGTTCGTTATCCAGGAAAGATCGCGCCAAGAACCGTCGTTACTCAACAAGTAGCGTTGACTGATATCTTTCGGACGATCTTGCAGGCCACAAAATTGGAATCGAAACAAGCTCCAAAGTCCATCGACCTCGTAGGCCTGGCAAACGGCCATTTCGACTCACCCCACCAATTGCTTGTTTCAAACATTTTCTTTCCGGAGGTCAAGCATTCCGTTCGGAACAATGAATGGGAATTGATCCGCAACGATGATCCTCAAAGAACGTACGAGTTGTATCATCTTCTTACTGATCCATCTGAATCCGTGAATGTTTATTCCAGCCAAACATCGATCGCACGGCAGCTGGAAGCGATTCTGAATCGTGAACTGGGGCGTCGTGTACAAAGAGAATTTGATAATTTATCGCCGGATCAAATCGAAAATTTGAAGGCTTTAGGCTACATCAATTGACGGATTTTTTATAACGCGACAGATGAAAGCGGATACAGCAGGGGCGTCGAGTCGATCCAGCATTTTGATGCTGCGATACCGAACAGGTGAAATTGTTAAGGGCACGATGCTGGATCAAAGACGTTTTTCGTGCGGAGTCTGCTGTAATCCCGTCGCTGGCCAACACAATTGTAACCAGGGATTCGAATAGCCGGAGGTTGAGGAGGAAGTTATAATCAAGGGCCAAATAGGATGACTCGTCTAACGAAAATTCTTGTCTTCCTCACCTTCATAAGTATTGTTTTACTGCCTACCACTTTGATTGCGCTGTTTTCAACTCCAATCGAAAAAATCTCAATCTATCACACCTTCGAATTCTTCCGGTTTGGTGGCTGGAAAACTGACTCCTGGGTTCCCATGAAGATGGCTTTCAAATACATACAAGATAAGAATCAAGAAAATGTTTATGAGCGGGTATTCTTCCAGGAGAGGAAGCGCAAGTTTCAGTATCCTCCTTCTGCGCTCTTAATTATTCGTGCGTTGCATTTCCGTCCCGTAGAATATCTCTCGCGTAAAGCAGGGCTTTCAGAAATCCACATTCTAAACTTGATCACATGGGGGTTTGTGTTTTTAACAGCTTATTTTGTTATCCGAATTTTTCATTGGAATTTGGCACACAATGTTGATCCTTCTACCGCCAAACCTCTGAAGGGGGAACAAATTCTTCAAATCGCGGCGATGCTTTGTTTGAGCTTTACCTTCTATCCCCTAATCTTTGGATGTACGCGAGGACAAATACAGACATGGATTAGTTTTGCAACTGCGTTTTCGCTATGGTGCTGGATACGCGAGCGAAAAGTAATCAGCGGCATTCTATTGGGAATTACTTGCCTTATAAAGCCAGTTTATTTTCCCGTTGTTTTTTGGGGTCTGCTAAGAAAAGAATGGAATTTCGTCTTCGCCTTTTTGGCAACAGTTTCTATTTTTTTGTTGGTTTCTGTTCTTTCATTTGGAATGAACGAACACTTTCACTTTCTCTCGGTGCTGTCATATATCGGTTTGCGAGGAGAAACATACTACCCTAACCAATCGATCAACGGCGCCTTAAATAGGCTATTAGGCAATGGAGACAGTCTAGAATTTAGCGACCACCTTGCTCCCGCCCATCCTGTGGTTTATTGGGGATCAATTATCGGTTTTTGTGTCTTCATCTTATCGGCTCTAATCGTTCCTCTACGGTCGCGGGAAAAAGGAAATGTAATTGATCTCAGTATTATCCTCCTTTCTGCCGTCATCACCTCTATCATCGCGTGGGACCATTATTTTGGAATGCTATTGCCCATTTATGCGATGCTGATCCCACTGGCAGCGTCAAGCGATAGCAGTTGGAAATTCAAACAATTTTGGCTCTATGCAAGCTACTTATTGGTAAGTGGCCATTTCGTCATTTTGAATGCATTGGCTCACACCAATTGGAATATTATGCAATCTTATGTACTGATCGGCGCATTGCTCGTATTGGGCATTTTGTACTCTCTACAGTGCAGGGCCAACCGTGGTATTGCTACAGCGAACCATGATTGAATCGATCACTCTCTCCGTCGGGATCAAGCCAAATGGTTGTCACTCTGTCAGTGCACTTCCGGGATTTTTGCTCAAGTTCTCTTGTTAGGAAATTGTGGGAGAATTACTGGTTCAGTTCACGCACCTGCAATGAGCTTACAAAAAACACTTTCGCATAATCTGTATCGGTTCAGTGCTGAATTACCGTTTTTTTCGATTGCAAGCCTGCTGCTGGTGTTGCGATTGAACAGCCGGCTCGTGACCCCTGGCCACTTTCCACCTGTCGCGCTCTGGGCCTGGAGCGAACTCCATATCAATTATGCCGGCGGATTTGTACGTCGAGGACTTCTGGGTGAGATCGCTTTTCGATTGCAATCGTTGTTCGATCTTCCGACCACAACATTTTTTGGCACAATCTTTTTGGTGCTAACTCTCCTCATGATCGGACTTCTTTTTGGTTTGCTTCGCCCGTTATGGTCAAGACCTCTGGTTGTCTGGGTCGTTCTTCTGTCGCCGGCAATCATACTGTTTCCCGTATTCGACAGAGGCGCCTCTTTGCGAAAGGATATCTTTGTTTCTATAGGCCTGCTCCTGCACGCCCTGATGGTTCAGGCAACCCGGCAGGGTAGGCTGACGCTAAAGGGCTACCAGCGTTTGATGCTCATTTGTGTAGCACCTTTGGTAACGATCAACATTCTCATACACGAACAGCAATGGTTCTTTCTTCCCGTTCATATGATTCTGATGATCCTTGCCGTCGGGTCTCGCCGCGATGCATTGCGACGCACAGCAGTAACGCTGATTCCGGCATTATTGTTGGGCCCTGTGATGTTTGCTTACAGCGGAGATGCGCAGACATCTGCCGCAATTTGCAACTCATGGCGTGGCCGCGTAGAAGTCAACTGCTCGGACTCGTCCGGAATCGGCGCGATCGGTTGGTCGATATTTGATGCAATGGCATTTGTGAAAAGCGACGTCCTGAGCTCCCCAAGAGCTTTATTGTTATGGAGTCTAGCCACAATACTGTCATGGGTCCCTGCGGTTGTAATACTCCACGTTTTCCAGCGCGAGGTTCGAGGACAGTTGAAGCTAGTCAAAGGCGCACTTGTAATGCTACTACCAACCGTACCTCTGTTTGTTGTTAGCGATTGGGGACGCCTGTTGCATCTTCAAGCCATATCCGAAGTAGCTGTCCTTCTATCGCTTGCCCCTGTGAGGCTCACAACAGAAGTTCAAAAGCGAAAATTGGTGACAGTCCTTCTTGTGCTGAGCGCCGGTTTGTACGTGCTCGCATGGCACTTGCCTCATGCCGGAATCTTATCCAACCTATTCATAAGTCCTGATCAAATCTTTGTCCGCGCTATTCGATTGTTGAAATAGATCAGTTGGACCGGAGCAAGATGCTGTGGTTTGAGCCACTATTTTGACAATGCCGCTGAGAGCGCCGTGGCGACTTTTGCATGGCCCGTGGCATTGATGTGGTCGTCTACGATGAAGTAGGCATCATCAGTCAACAGCGGAAGCGGATTTACTACGCGGGCCGCGCGAACGACAGGCATATTCGTGGAATTTGGAAGGCGTTTTGAAACCTGTTCCAGAAAATATTCAGGGATAAAACCACGCCATCCTTTTTCGCGATCGTATTCCGCCATCATGGTCTCGGCTGTGCCTGAGGATCGCCACCAGCTTGTTGCGCCTACGGTAAAGATCACCAGTTTTGTCTGGGGGTGGGTCGAAATCTTATTCAATACCGTAAGAAAGGCATTGACGTGTCGATCGGTATCCTTCTTCTCCGTTTCATTTGTGTGTTGAAGTTTTTTGGTCAAATACAGCCTGTAGAGGCTGGCAGAATCGTGAATCAAGCGGCCCGGGTAGTATCGATCTGTATCCAGCATGTGTGTCCACATCAGGAATCGCTTTTCGCTAATGGTTACAACCGGTTGAAAGCCGTTTTTGATGTACCTTTCATTTTCGTGCAGATCGGTCCAATGATACTGGAGGATTAGATATTTCAGATTGGACGTGTCGAGACGTTTGAGCAATTGCAACTCGCGGGCCGTTCCGTAGGAGCTTACGCCGGCGTTGAGCACCTTGTATCCTGTGATTCTTTCCAGCATCTTCGGCCACACTTTTTGTTGATCTACTCCTTGACCAAACGTAAACGAATCACCCAACGCGACGATCTCCGGCCGGCGTAAAGCATCTTCCGAATCACGCAACCCCATGGAATTCGTTTTGATCAAGCTCTCGTATTCAGTTGCACGACACAGGTTGGTGTGATTTGGCTTTAACGTATAGGTTAAGAATCTGTCATAAGTCATTTCATGACAGTTTCGCCGATGAATTAAGTAATAGCGAGTCGCAAGGAAAGACAAAGGCTGGCATGTAATGTATTTTCGAACCGGCGTCACAAAAAGGATCGCCAGGATGCCTTCTATGAGTGCCAGCAAAAGAACGGTAATCGTCAGATAGATTGCCCATCGTTTGAGTCTCTTGAGAAAGAAGGAGAGAGCGACAGCTGTCACGATCTAGGAAGGGGACTCAAACCAGGCCGATAACTGTCTGGAAAATTCCACGCCGTTTCCAGTCTTGAACGTGAACTCGGGGAAGACGAAATTTGTCTGTCTTTTGGCCTGCGATTGATGCTGTCGTGCAAGCGTAAGAAAATCCTGCCTGGCGAAGCATAGAAATCAATTCTTTTCCATTGTAACATTTTTCCATAATAACATAAGGATAAGCCATCCAAGGCTGCTGAATTGATTTCCGGGAAAGATGAAGTTGGTCAAATCATCGCGCGCGATAATTGCGCCGAATGCGCTCTTTCCTTCTTTTCCGGTTAACTTGATTCCCCAGGATGGATCGGCGATATCCCTGCTGTAAAAAGCCTGGGAGCTTTGTCTCAAAAAAATCGGCGTCTTCCAGAAAAAATGGGGCGAGAAGGTGTTCGAAGATTTCTTTATGATATGATTACTGTTGTATTGACAGCGTTTTTCGAGCGTTCGTCGTCTGTGTTTTCAAAGCGAAAATAAGACATTCATGCTTGTTGCCTCTTGTGATTGACGAATCGGTTCCACGACTTGGTCAATCTTCCCTAGACGGTCGTGTTTACCTTTTTTTCGTTTTAGCGATTTATTTTTCTGCGATTTACACATCTAGTTTTTTCACCGATTACCGCCAATTTTGGCGGTACCTGGGCGTATCTACTTTATCTCCCTCTTTTTATGATCTGCGCTTTCTTGTTGCAGGATGGGAATGTTCTCGCAAAGGATTTGATGTACTGGTATCAAACCCTTGTGATCCGGGAACCCGGCCACGGGGGATGAGCTATCCGCGCATCTGGCTGGCCCTTGCTCCTTTGGGCATCAATCAAAGTCACACAGAATTGCTAGGATGGAGCTTGGGTTTGTCTTTCTTTATTGCCGTTATTGTCGTTTTAGGAAGACTGAAACCGCACGAAGCCACTATCTGTTCTGCAGTACTGCTTTCACCCGCGGTGATGTTAGGCGTCGAAAGGGGCAATACCGACTTATTCATCTTCATTTTGTTGACCTTCAGTGCGTTGAGCCTACGGGGAAATACCTTTAGTTCTGCGTTGGGATATCTTTTGATCCTGGTGAGCGCTGTGCTGAAGCTCTTTCCTGCGTTTGCGATCGTAGCGGTTTTGAAGGAACGACGAAATTACCTGATTGTTATCATTCTGCTTTTTAGTGCGGCGTTTATAGGTTATATTGTTTATACGCTAGACGACCTCTTTCTAATTCAGAATGTAGTGAGGCGTTCCACTTACATGTCTTACGGCGCATTGAATTTCCTTCATATACTTACGGATCTAATATCACCTTCAATCTATGAATTCCATCACAAGTTGTTGACGTTGCTTTCTCTTGTATTGGCTTTCCTTTTGGTAGTCGTTGCTTTTCTCTACATTCGGTTGAGTGGATTAAAATCGCTTGACACTCAACACATCAATGCATTTCGATTAGGCGCCGGACTGTATATTGGTACGTTTGTGTTTATGGAAAATTGGGATTACCGACTCATTTTCCTGATCTTTACTCTCCCGCAAATTTTTTTGTGGATAAGAAAAGAATCAGCGTTTCGAAACGAATCTATTGTGGCCTTGACAGCAATGGTCTTGACGTTATGGATGAGCCGATGGAAATATGATTTTATTGCGGGAGAGATTCTGAACCTACTGCTTTTTGTTTATTTTTTAGCGGCATTGCATCACACCCTTCCTGAATTTGTACGTATACCTATGCAAAGATTCATCGGATATGTTCATCCCGAGAAGCAGCCAACATCTTCTCCTGACCGTATTTCATCTTTGTGAATCCACGGCGTATCGACATTCTTAACATCCTGGCGATTGTCCTGGTCTGGATTCTCATGGAGCTTCTAGTCAATCCTTTCGGGGATTTCCCCTTGAATGACGACTGGGCTTACGGACGATCTGTGCAAATTCTGATAGAAAAAGGGGACTTTCGTCTTCCGGATTGGACCGCCGCCAATTTATTTTCCCAGATTCTCTGGGGCGCATTGTTTTGTCTGCCGTTTGGTTTCTCTTTTACGGCACTTCGGTTTTCGACACTAACGCTCGGTTTGGCGGGGGTAATAGCAACGTATGGCCTTCTCCGAGAAGTAGAGACAAGCCCAAAACTCTCGTTGCTCGGTTCTTTGGTGCTGGCATTCAACCCCATCTATTTTGAACTTTCCAATACCTTTATGAACGATGTGCCATTCTTCGCCTTCACAAGTCTGTCATTTTATTTCTTGTTGCGCGGGCTGAAGTACGGTTCGGTTCTTGAAGTCACGATCGGAATGTTGATCACCTACTTGGCTATCCTGGCTCGCCAGGCGGGACTTGTGATTCCAGTAGCATTTGGATGTGCATACTTGACGAAAAACGGAATCAGGAAGTCAACTTTGTTGAAGGGATTCTGGCCGGCTGCATTGGCAATTCTGATTCAGATATCCTATCAGAAATGGTTGCAAGCCACGGCGAATGTACCGCACGCTTACGGAGATCAAATTAGGACTATATTTCAGGAAGCATCACTGGGAATCGCACATTTTATTGGGAACTTCTTTCAGGTTGGGCTAATTGCTCTCGTTTATCTAGGATTATTCCTCTTTCCCGTATTAGTAGTGATTGTTCCCACAAAACTAAATCAGCTCCCTCCGAAACAGAAAACCCGATTTCTGTTACGAACGTTCATGCTTTGTGTTGTTCTCTTGCCCATATTGTTCTGGATCCATCGACTGATGCCGCTCGCGGGAAATGTGTTGGTAGACTTTGGTCTTGGTCCCGCAGGTCTTAGTAACAGCTTTCAGCCCAACGCTCCGCCAATATTTTGGGTGCTTGTAACATCGATAGGTGTGGTGAGCGCCGCATTGATCCTTCAATGTTTATTGTCAGCCATTCTTGAGGGCTTCACACGGCAGAGCGACTTTCAGGAGAGAAAGTGGGTTATAACCTTCGTTGTGTCATCCATTATTCTTTATTCCGTTCCTATGACCGCCATGGGCCGAACTTGGAGAGGTTTTTATGATCGATATCTGATCGTCTTGTTGCCGCTGGTAACAATGGTCATTCTGCTGAGCAAAAGAAACCTTGTAAATCAGAATGGTGCTTCCCGGATGACTTCCGCAGTGATCATTGTGCTGCTTTATGGGGGATTCACGGTTGGAGCGACACACGATTATCTGTCGGCAAACCGCGCCCGATGGATGGCGCTTCATGAATTGATGGACCGAGAACAGATCACGCCTCAACGCATACAAGGCGGATTCGAGTTTAACGGCTGGTACTTGTATAAGGAAGGAACGCGTATTAGCGCCGACAAGAGAGCTAATTTTTCCATTCTGCGGAGAAATGACAACGCGGATTATCTTATATCGTTTCGGCCAATCAATAATTACAGGGAAATCAAACGATATCCGTTTTCAACGTGGCTTGCTCCTGGGCAATCAAATATCCTTGTGCTGAAAAAATTGTGACGAAGGTGAATCGAGATAGTCGGCTCGCGCTACTTCATTATGCTAACGCATCTCAGACAGTAAACCCGTTCGCGCCCACCATCATCATCCTGAGCCTGAAGCGCCAACAACTGGACTGAAGGATCCTTAGACAAGGCTTGGTCCGTGGGGATACCGCGGCTTACGATTACGAATGCGGCCCCGGTCTTGTGTAGTTCGCCAACGCTGACATTCACATCCAGCTTGATTCCGTAATAGGGTTGTTCGGTGAGAAACGCTAGATATAAAGCAACTCGACGACCATCACCGACTGCAGCAACAGGACCCTGAAAGGGCAGGGAACTGGCCATTTTTCTTGCGACAGAATACGGGGCCTCATCATATCCACGGGTGGTAAGAGATCGTTTCAGTGGCTCGCTCAAGCCGTAACCTAATAGTAAGGTCGTCAAGATTAGGGCAAATTTGCGGATCCATGCCGGCCGGTCCGATGCTTTGTTTCTGAACTGAGAGTAAATCGCTCCCGCTAAAACCGTTAGTAGCCCAAAAGTAACTACGAATAAAAATGGATAACAAGCCAGAAAATAACGGGGCGCAGCCGAGTATACCGGTAGATAGATGAATGTCATCGAAGCAATTGCGATGCCTCCAAACCGCCACGGGTGGGTTTGAAAACTCCGGACCCATGGCCTGAAAAATAGAAATCCCAGAATCGCTGAGACGATCCCAAATCCAAATCGATCGAACTCTTTCAGATAGTGAAACTGCAGGCGGGCATTACCAAACATTAATTTTATCTGGTATTTAAGATTGCTCCAGCTACTGAACGGCGACCAACGCGCGTACAGTGGATGGTTCTGGAGTACAGTCGGATCTTCCCAGGTTGTAATCCGGCCCCGCTCGGGCACATTGAAAACTGCAGATGAGGGGTGGAACCAATTCGGGTTATGAGGACCAACCAGAGCATGATTCAGCGGCGCACTCGTTGAAAACGTCGGATTGCCATAATGCAAGGAAAGAACCAGAAACCACGGTATTACAAGTAACGCCAAACCCAGGGCGCTGCGTCCTACCATGTATAATGCTGATCGAAACGACGTTATGCCTGCCAGCACACGGATGGTAGCGATGCAGATCATCGACAAAAGCGCTATCGGCAAGGCCACAGCCTTCGCCAGGTACGCAGCTCCATAAAAAAGTCCCGCCACAAAAGGACGGCGTCCTGTACCCGCATTGTCTGATGCAAGCGTGTAGCTCAACGCCACCAATAGCAATCCGGACATCAGCAGGTCAGGTCCGATGAAGAATATGGACCATTGAATGGAAAACAAAGCAATCAGTATTCCACCCACAGCAACAGTGATCCGATCGAACCGCAATGTCTGAAGAACGTTTATCCCACCTATTAGAAAAATCACAGCGCTAATCCAATCCACAAGGCGGAACGCTGTAACAGGATCGTTTACTAGAGGGAGCACTGGCACCGTGAGCCAACTGAATAACGGTCCCCAGTAGCCGTTCACTGCGAAGTGATAGTTGCCATGCAAATAATTCTGGGCCACGCGCAGATAAGCGATTGCATCAGGGTTGATTTGATCTGGGTTTCGGACTCCCGCAAGAACCATGAGCGGCACTTGAATCATCAACGCAATAAGAAAAACGCAAACACGCTCTTTGTTGCTCATCGACACTTTTTAATTCAGTCTATAATAGTTTGCTCAAGGTCTGAACGCGCCGGAAGGACCAGAAGTCTATTGCGTCAATTGTGGTCTCGTTATAACAGAACAATTCTGCTTGTTTCAGTGGTAGTGTTGACTTTTCTCGCGGCGCTAAAACTTTCCGATGAATTCAGGCGACTGCTCTGGGATCAAGGCTATACAGGAGCCATTGATCTGAGAGTTTTCTTCAGGCGTACAAGACATTGGTTTGCCGGTGATCCGGTTTATGGGAATCTCAGAAGCACCTTCCCCCCGGCCAGCTTCCTGATCTATTGGCCCTTCTGCGGCTGGCTGTCCTTGTCTTCAGCCCGTTATTTTTGGGCACTCACCACAATAGTCGTACTGATCTGGCTCTGCCGTCTGATCATTCGAGAAAGCGGAGCAAGAAATCCGTTAGAACGTGTCTTTGTGGCATTAATCCTTTTATCAATGAACGCATTGGGTGTGACGATCGGAAATGGGCAACTCATCCTCCATCTGCTTCCTTTATTGACTACTGTTGCACTCATTTTAGATAAAGGTCCCCCAACCTGGTCAAATCATCTTCTTGCAGCCGGCTTGTTTTTGGTCGCCTTAGTGAAACCGAATGTTACGGCTCCCTTCTTTTGGTTGGTTGTCTTTCTTCCAGGGTCGCTCTGGCCGGCCGTTCTGGTGGTAATAGGATATGTTTTATTGACTCTGGTGTCGGCGTCTTTTCAGGCGGCTGGTCTCATTTCTCTAATGAAAGATTGGCTGGCGCGTAGCGAAGAGTGGGTTGTTTTGCAAGGCTATGCCAACTTGCACAACTGGCTGGGGACTCTGGAACTCGACCAATGGGTGGGTCTTGCGTCCGCAATCACTCTGCTTGCGCTGGGTTTTTGGATCTATCTTCATCGCAAGAAGGATGTTTGGCTGCTTCTAGCTGTCACCGCTCTGGTTGCTCGTTTCGCGACGTACCATAACATGTATGACGATGCATTGATTCTTTTGCCGATGATTTGCCTGTTCCGAATCGCCTCCAGTCCGCAAACAGAAAACAACAATGATATGATTGCGGGAGTTTTACTGGCCTTAACTGTAATTGTAATGGTTTTGCCAGCGCGAATGATCCATTTTCCCGCACCATGGCAATACGTTTTCACACTGGGGCACACAATCGTATGGTTGCTGGTTCTGATTTTCCTGGGATACTACACCGGGAAAGCTAAGGCTCGTCCTATTGGTTCAGGTTGATTCGATGGATCAGCAAATTTCGTCGCGTCTCTTCGACCGGCGCAACCTGTTCGTCATCACGCTGCTAGTGGCCGCTGTAATTTATTGCCAGTTTCAATTCTGGAAACAACCCACGCGCGGCGACTGGTCTGTCTGGGATTATGTCGCTCAGGTGACCGCCCGCGGCGGCGTTCCTTATCGCGACGTCGTCGAAATCAAGACTCCGCTTTCAGCATATATCGGCGCGGTGGCAATCAAGTTCGCTGAGCCGTTCCGTGTCCGTGACATCCTGGCCATCCGCGCCGTTTACGTTTTTCTTGCTATGCTCACCTCCAGCTTTACCTTCCTGATAGCTCATGACTATTTCAAAAGCCGCCGCACGGGCCTGCTTGCCGCAATGCTTATGCTTACGTTCAACTCCTTCGGCTTATTCAACAATAGCGGGGTTCAACCGAAAACACTGATGATATTGTTCGGGCTTCTGGTGTTGTGGGCCATACGCAAAGACCGGCCACTCACAGCCGGAGTTTTCAGCATGCTTTCTGCATTGAGCTGGCAGCCGGGGCTGTTGTTTACCGGCGTTGCAGGGCTTGCTTTTTCCCGTTATTTGACGAACTGGCGCGATAGAAAAGTGGTCCGGTTACTGATCGGCGCGGCGATTCCACTCGTAATTCTGCTTTTGTATTTCTGGATCGCTGGCGCGCTGTTGGAGTTTTACCGGTGGTGCTTTCACTATACCTTGACCGTTTACGGGCCCAGCGAAGCCCATACGCCGGGACATTTCCTCCAGCATTTCGTTGGCCTGGTCAGCTACCATTACGCCGGCGAAACTTATTACTTCTGTCTTGCCGCAGTGGGACTAGCCTTTGTAGTTGTCAGGGAACTTTGGCTGTTCCGGCGAGACACAAAACATTTTCTGGATCGGTCGTATGATCATGCATTGTGGATTTCAACGCTGGTGTATGTTCTGTTCTGCATGGTTGACATACAAGGTGGGCCGGATATTATTCCGCTGCTGCCGTTTGTCGCGATCTTCTTTGCTGTTTTAATCGTATTCGGGCTTGACAAAGCAGCTCTCCGCATCCGCCCTATCGCATTTGCAGCGGTAATGCTGGTGGTATTTTTTCTCAGCGTTGCAGATTCTTTCCAGTTTCAGGTTGGATTCCCTACGTTGGACGATCAGGACAAGAAAGTCACGGAAATTGTTTCGCACCTTGAACCGGAGGATAAGATATTTGTGCATGGACAGACCGAGCTGCTCGTGCTTTCCGGATTAACGAACGCCAGCAAATACATTCGCTTTGATCATGGAAAGGATACTTATCTGAACAACGTGGAGCCTGGTGGCTTCGATGGATGGTTCAAGCGCTTGAAAGCGGAACGGCCAAAAGTAGTCGGGCTTTCCCGGTTGGGCGGTGTGGGACAGAGTGCCGAAATCGAGCGATGGGTCCGAAACAGCTATGAACTTCGCGAGGGCAAGG